>JBCCLG010000018.1:0-18911 GCA_039027015.1 Acidobacteriota bacterium
CGAGTGCACCGCCATAAAGACAGGATCGAGCACGAGGCCCAGAGAGAAATCTTCACCGGCCACGAGCCCGACGTGCCCCTGGCTCTCGTTCGCGATCTCGACAGCGACTACCTCGCCGTCTCGCGCTTTCACCGCTCGCCTCTGCTGGCCCAGAGACTGCAGACGGATCCGCGCGTCGAGGCGCGGTACGAGGGCTACACCCTTCTTTTCGAGACCGTGCCCAACCGAAACCAAGGCTTCCTGCTCGACTGGCGTGCCGTGCCCGCCGGCCTCGAGCTTCCGCCGACGCCGGATAGCCATGCCGAGGACTGGCCGGCCTATCCGCGAGCCGAGGGTCACGAAGGCGTCGAAGGCTACGTCGACGCCACCCGCTTCGCCAGCCCCTCGCGCTGCGCAGCGCTGGTCTTCGATTTTGAGTCCACCCAGGCCGGTAAGCCGCTCCTGGAGCTCGCCCCGTCGGGCCCCACGACCCTGTGGCTCGACGACGAGCTGCTCGTCTCGACCGGCGGCGAGCCCGGCGCGGTGTTGGGTCAGGGCGTGAGCCTGCAGGTCGATCTCGAGCCGGGCAGGCATCGCTTCACGGCCCTGACCTGCCGCGATTCCAGGGGTCGTGCGGGCTTCTATCTCGTCCGGCGTTAGGCGGCGCTTTTTACCAGGAGCCAATAAGCGCTTGGCACCTTGGCGGTGTCTCCTTCGCCGTGTCCGCGCATCTGAACTTCTGGACCGCGCAGTGCAAAACGAGCCTGTCGATTGCGTCTTTAATCAATATGGCCCGAACTCTACGCTTTTTGCACCGACCGGGCGCCGTGGTCGAAATCACCCAGCGAACCTTCCAGGGTCGCTACCTGCTGAGGCCCTCTCAGGAGGCCAACGACCTGATCGTTGGGTGTCTCGCCCGCGCGCGCCAGAAGAACCCCGGGGTCTGCCTCCACGCGGTCTCCGTGATGTCCAACCACCTCCACATACTCGCCTCCTTTGACACCGCCGAAGTCATGGCGAGCTTTATGTGTCACCTCAAAACCAACCTCTCTAAGGAGCTCGGAAGGCTCCACGACTGGCCGGGCGCTCTATGGCACGGGAGATACCACTCCGTGCCGGTGAGCGACGAGCCGGCCGCCCAGATCGCGAGGCTTCGTTACTTGCTGAGCCAAGGGGTTAAGGAAGGCCTGGTCATGGCGCCTGAGGATTGGCCCGGAGTTCACCCCGCAAGGCCGCTGCGTACCGGCGAAGCGATGAAGGGGAAGTGGATCGACCGCACACGGATGTACGCTGCCAGTCTCCGCGGCAAAGAGATCCGGGAGGCCGACTTCACGACGCCCCAAGAGGTCCAGCTCGAGCCGATTCCGGCTCTCGAGTCGCCAGAATTTCAGGGTTTCCGGTCCGAGTTGGCTCGGCTTCTTGAGGAGATCGAGGAAGAGAGCCTCGACCACCACCGAGCTGACGGCACGGCGCCCGCGGGCGTCCGGGAGATTCTCAGTATGGATCCGCACCATCGGCCGCGAAAGCCTGCTCGCTCACCGAAACCACTCTTTCATGCGGCGACTCGGAGAGTACGGGATGCGCTGATCGAAGGCTTTCGTGAGTTCTTAGTGGCCTACCGTACCGCGGCCGAGAAGCTTGCGGCGGGGGATCGATCGGCGCAGTTCCCTGAGGGCTCGTTCCCGGCTCGGCTGCCGTTTGTGAGTCCGGCTCTAGCGGCTTGCTGAAGCTTAAGCGCCACATCACCGGAGGCCTTGAAAGCGCTACTCTTCTTGGGCTGGCGGACGGGAGGGGTGTGTCCGGATCTCGTGGATTTCTTGGTCTTTGCCGTCAGAAACCTACGATTCGTTCGAGTGGAGGTGTCTTGTTGAGAAGCTGCAGTTTGCGGCGGTCGATTTTGCTCTGCTTCGAGCCTTGTGAAGGCAGCTTCAGCCGATTTTCTGACGATTTATCAACCTCCTTTCTATAGGTGGCTGGCGCCTTTTTAGGTATGCAGGTATAGGTGGTTGGCAGCTACGCTCTGGGTATGGGTGGTTGGCACCTTTTGGTAAGCTCTGCAGCTACGCTTCATCGTCCGCGGAGGGCCCCCGGGCGGTCGCTTTGGCGCAGAACCGCATGCCGCTTAGGAAGACGCGATCAGGCCGCCTCTCCTTCTCGATCCGCGCGATCAGCCGATCGATCTCGGAAGCCTCTGCGACCCGTGACGACTCCAGTCGCGGCTTCATCAGCTCCAGAAGCTCGCCGAGAGTGAACTGATCGCCTTGTCCATCGATGACCGCCTCCGCCCAGATCGCCTCGAATTTCAGGCCGGCCTTGAGAAAAACCGCCGGGAGGTGAAAGCCCATGGACGAATCGACGCCCTCCTGCGCGAGCATTCTGCTGAGCAGCGAGGTGCCCTTTTCGTGGGCGGGCATCTCCGCGACGAAACCCGGGCAGAGAGTGGAGTCGTGCTCCTCAAAAACGACCAGGCCGTTCTCTCGGACCCACGGAAGCAGAGCAGCCAGGGTCTCGTCTGGGCGGGGCAGATACATGAGCACTCGACGCCCGACCACCGCGTCGAAGGAGAGAGGCTCACAGTCCCCCAGATACCCGGGGGCGGCGTTTAAATCCGCCTGCAGGAAGCGGATGTTTCGCCTTCCGGCCTGCTCGAGTCTCTGGTGAGCGGACGCGAGCATTTTCTCGCTGCGATCCACGGCCAGAACACTGCCCGCAGGACCTACGATTTCACTGAGAAGCTCCGAGACCTCGCCCGGGCCGCACCCCAACTCGAGAAGGGTCATGCCCCGGGAGATCCCTGCGGACCTGAACAGTCTTTCGGTGGTCGAATTGCTTCTTTTCATGTCCGGAAAGCCTGAAAGGGCAGCAGGAAGTCGCTTCTGGCGGCCGCTCAGCTGCCGAGGCTCGTGAAGACCCCGACCGCGAGCTCAGCCCACACGTAAAGCAGCGCGCAGGCGATCAAAGCGCCGACCGCCAGTCTGCGCCCTGGTCGCACCTTCCTCGCGGCCAGCACGAACGCCGAGCTGGCCATCAGGAGAAGGGCGCCCATGACGAGAAAGTCGCCGAGGGTCCAATGGACGGCGGTCGTGAACTGCATCGCGCCGAGCGGGATCAGCAGAAGGGCGCAGCAGGCCAGGCCGATCCAGGCAAAGACGCTTTTCTGACCGATAAACTTCTCGAAGGTCACGGCAGGAATTCTACCCGGCCTTCCTCTAATCCTGAGGTTGCCTTGATTTCCACCCAAAAAAATAGCTCCTAGGTGGTGGAAGCGAAGGCCGAGCGTGCTGCAGATTCCGCGGTGGCCAGGGTCGAAGGAAGTTCTTACCGGATGGCGGCCACCGCATGCTGTGCGGTCTTCGCGTGACTCCACCACTGTCGGAGCCCGCTCTCGGTGGTTTTACAGAGCAAGCGCTGTGCCAGGACCTGGCGCTGCCTGGAAAGTCAGCTCTTGACTGGGTTTCCGGGCGTGCGCGGAGAGCGGGCGCCTTTCCTGGCCCGCGAAATGACCGCTCGCGGACAGGTCTGCCGGGCTTGTCTTCGGGAGGAGAGCTTCCGGAGGTGACCGTGAGCGGTCACCTCCGGGTTCGCGTCAGTAGTCTCCGCCGTAGGTCACCTCCATCCTGCGCACTCGCCAGCTGGCGAAGGCGAGGATGAGGCAGGCGAAGAGCAGCAGGCCGGGCACCGAGAGGTAGGCCGGGGTCGGCTCGGCGAGGATGGCGAAGGCACCGTCGGCGAGCTGGATCGGGAAGAGGGACCAGAGATAGAAGAGCACGCTGAATTTCTTCAGCATCACGGGAAGGAAGGTGTTGATCGACTCCCACCCGACGAAGAGAAGCGCCGGGATGATCGGGTTCTTGAAGACGAGCCCAGCGAGCAGGAAGAGCGCTCCGTAGCCAACGCAGGCGAGAACGGAGATGCCCACATAGGTCAGGAGGTTACCGAAGCCGGGGCCGTCGAAGAGGAATCTCGACAGCTCTCCGAAACCCCAGGGGCTCATGTTGAGCAGGTAGAAGACGGCCGTCGACACCGAGAAGACACCGGCGGTCGCCAGAAGGGCGGCGAGATACTTGCCCACCACCATGACCTCGCGACGCACCGGCGCCAGAAAGTAGTAGTGCAGGCTTCGGTCGAGAATCTCGGAGCGGAAGAGGCTCATGAAGAGGATCAGGCACGAGAGGAAGATCGACGTGCTGAGATAGCCGGTGTAGAGGTAGGCGAAGACCTGCCCCGCCTGGGCAGGGCCCGAAAGCTCCCGGGTAGGCCAGGGCGAAAGGGCCCAGACCGCGATCACAGCGACCGGCCCGAAGGCGAGGAAGTAGAGCACCAGGGCGCGCTTGGCGAAGAGCTGTTTGCGCAGCTCGAGGCTCAGGATGCCCCGGATCTGGCGGCCGATCAGGCCCCAGTCGGGTCCGCTCGGCGGGTCCGGCAGAGAGACGTCGGTAGTGCTGGCCATCACGCTTCTCCTTCGTTCTCGATCAAGTAGGCGTAGACCGCGCGCACGTCGCTGTCGGACACGGTGATGGTCTCGAGCTCGAGATCCATTTCGAGCACCAGATCGGTCATCAGGCGGTAGAACTCGCCGGAGGTGCGGGTTCGTAGCTCCATGCCGAGGCCGTCCTCGTGGAGGGCCGCTTCGGTGATCACCTCGGCGGCGAAGAGGCGCGACGCCACGGCCGCGGCGCGGCTGCACCGCACCAGGATTTGAATCGGCCGCTCGTGGTGCATCTCCTGCCGAACGCCGTCAACGTCGCCCTCGGCCACCACGTAGCCGCCCGAGAGCAGCACGACGCGGTCAGAAACCATGTCGACCTCGTGCAGCACGTGACTCGAGATGATCACGTGGCAGCCCGACTCCGCGAGGTCTTTGAAGATCTCGATGACTTCGGAGCGCGCCATGGGGTCGAGCCCGTTGAGCGGCTCGTCGAGCACCAGGATCTGCGGATCGTGGGCGATCGCCTGGGCCAAGCGAATGCGCTGACGCATGCCCTTGGAGTAGCCGGCGGTGCGGCGCAGGGCGGCGTCGCGAAGGCCCACGCGGTCGATGGCCCGCCACGCCATCTCCTCGGCCTGGGCCTTGGAGAAGCCGTGTACCGTGAGGTACGACTGCACGAAGCGCAGACCGGAGAAGCCGGACGGGAAGCTGTCGAATTGGGTGACGTAGCCGACCTTGTCGAAGAGCTGGTCGGGTCGGCTCACCGGCAGGCCGAGCACGCGGATCGTGCCCTCCGAGGGCTGCAGCAAACCGGTCATGAGGTTCATGAGGGTCGATTTGCCGCAGCCGTTGGGGCCCACCAATCCGGTGATGCCGGGCGGAAGGCGCAGGCTGACGCGATTGATGCCGAGAACTTCGCCGTATAACTTCGACACGTCGTCTAAGACGATCGACTGCTCGTCGGGGGCCTCGAGTCTCGAATAGGAGGAAGCTTCAGTCATCAGCCCACCACCTCATAGGCGCGAATTTTCCGGAAGAGCAGAAAGGTGAATCCCAGGAGGAAGAGGGAAAGGCCCAGGACCGCCGCGGGCATGGAGAGGGGGCTCGTGGACGGCGCGCCCATCAGTCCCTCCCACAGCCGAACCATCACCAGGGCGAGGTTGAGCATGTGGCCGTAGGTGGTGCGGAAGAGCTCGTTGATCATCACCGAGCCAAAGAACGCGCCGCCCAATACGAGGGCGACCATCGCAAAGCCCGCCACCGACCGCCACTTGACCAGCGCCGAGATCGACAGCGACATCATGCCGAGACCTAAGATCAGCAGCCACGAAGACACGAGAAAGCCCGCGATCAGCCCCGCCTGTTCGAAAATCCAGCCGAAGCCCACGAAGTTGGCGTAGAGCAGGATCAGCAGCGAGCCGGCGACCCAGGTGATGGCCGAGAGCAGGAGGGCGAGCACCGAGAGCTTTCCGATCACGTACTCGAAGCGCGTGAAGGGTCGGCTCAAATAAAGCGCCAGGCCGTTGTTGGCCAGATCCCGCGAGACCAGGCCCGGCCCGATGAAGACCGAGAGGGCAAAGGCGCTGACCCCCTGGATGCGCAGGAAAGACAGCAGGAAGCCGCTCTCCATGTCGAGAAAGGTCGGCAGCTGAAAGTTCGGGAAGGCCTCGCGGAAGGTCTGGTTGTTGAGCAGGTAGAGGATCGCCGCGCAGACCATCGGATAGAGGAAGCAAAAGGCGAAGAAGGCCACCAGCCAGCGCGACTTGAAGACGTCTTGAAAGATGTAGCGCGGCAGGATCAGGAAGCGCGTGGCGGCGGGCGTATGGGAGCCTTCGTAGCGCCGGTAGGTGCGTTCGTAGACGGCCATCTCAGCCCTCCCTCATGGCTTTGTCGAAGATGTCCTGGAGCGAGTCGCGCTTGAAGTCCAGATAGCGAATCTGCACGTCGTGCTCGCTGGCCAGCTGGTAGAGATCGCGGATGGTGCGCCCCGGAGGCAGCACCATCTTGAGGCGCCTGCGGCCCTCGGGATCGCAGTCGATGCCCAGCTGGCGCGCGCCGTCGACGTAGCTCTCGCTCCTGCCGTAGAGCTCCAGCTCGAGGAATTTCTTGTCGGCCCGGCGCTCCTCCTCGAGGTTGCAATAGTGGGCGATGGTGCCGCCCTTGAGGATCAGGGCCTCCTCGCAGCACTCCTCGACGTCGCGCAGCAGGTGGGAGGAGAGGATGATGTGCACGTCGCCGGTGTCGCGGATATCGCGGATCAGCCGCAGCATGCGCTCGCGGGCCGGTGGATCGAGCCCGTTGGTGGGCTCGTCGAGAAAGATCAGCTGGGGGCCGTGCACCAGCGCCTGGGCCAGCTTGGCGCGCTGCTTCATGCCCAGGGAGTAGGTTTCAAGGGGCCGGTAGCGCGCCTCGCCGAGCCCCACGAAGTAGAGCGCTTCGTGGGCGCGCTCGAGGGCGCTTTTGGAGTTGAGCCCCGAGAGCTCCCCCATCATGCGCACGAAGCGTACGGCGCTCATGCCGGCGATGAAGGCGTCGCGCTCGGGCATATACCCGATCATCGAGCGAATCGCCTTATCTTCGCGGCTGAGGTCTCGGCCCAGAATCCTCGCCGAGCCCGACGACGGGCTGTAGAAGCCGAGCAGGGTGTGTATCAGGGTGGTTTTGCCGGCGCCGTTCGGCCCCAAAAGGCCGATGGCGCGACCGTTGAAAGTTCCCGTCAGCTGCTTTAGCGCCTCGAGGGCTCCAAAACGCACCGTCAGGTTGTCGAGCTGAATCACGGGCTCCATGATCGATTGCATCCTCTCGTGAGCGGTCGGGAAAACGCGGCGGAGTGTACCAACCGAACGCCCGGCCGACGTCTTCCTTACGAGATCGCCGCGGGATCTGTTCCATCGCGGCTCCAGGTCGACAAGCTATCTATTAATAGGTAGACTGATGCCATGGGCGAGAGAATCCACGATGTCGCGATTGTCGGAGGCGGGCTTTCGGGCCTGCACACCGCGTGGGAGCTGCAGCGCGGCGCCAGCGAGGTCAACTTCCTGCTGCTCGAGGCGCGCGAACGCCTCGGAGGCCGGATCCTCACCGAGACCGAGGGGCGGGAGGGTGCGCCGGGATTCGGCGGTTTCGACCTCGGGCCGGCGTGGTTCTGGCCCGGGCAGCCGAGGATGCTCGAGCTGATCGAGGACCTGGGCCTCACAGGCGAGGTGGTCGATCAATTCGCCGACGGCGACGAGCTGGTGGAGCGGGCGCGCGGGCAGGTGATCCGCGGGCGTTTTGGCGTCTCCATGGGGGGCTCATACCGCCTGCGCGGCGGCATGGGCCAGCTGATCGGGCGGCTCGCTGCGCGTCTTCCCGGCCGCGCGATTCGCCTCGGCTGCCGCGTTGAGCGAGTCGAGCGCGGGGAGGGTCACCTCGCCCTCCGCGTCTCGGACGGGACCTCTTTTCGCGCGCGGCGGGTGGTGCTGGCGCTGCCGCCTCGAGTTGCCCTCGAGCGCCTCGAGCTGCTGCCGGCGCCGGACGCCGCGCGCCGGCGAGCCCTGCGGGCGATTCCGACCTGGATGGCCTCCCAGGGCAAATTTCTCGCGCTCTTCAAGGCGCCCTTCTGGCGCGATGCCGGGCTTTCGGGAGACGCGG
The DNA here is from genome assembly GCA_039027015.1 of Acidobacteriota bacterium. Taxonomy (GTDB): domain Bacteria; phylum Acidobacteriota; class Thermoanaerobaculia; order Multivoradales; family J023; genus JAUIJL01. Next base: position 8,042 of record JBCCLG010000018.1, read on the forward strand.
TGAGCATGGTGGGTCCGCTGGGCGAGATTCACGACGTGACGCCGTCCGAGGACTCGCCGGGCGCGCTCTTCGGCTTCTTCGCCCTGCCGCCCGCGGCTCGGCGCGTGCCGGGCGAAGAGCTCGAGCAGGCCTGCCGGGCGCAGCTGCAGCGCCTCTTCGGCGCGCGCTCCCCGCGCCCCGAGAGGGTCTTTCTCAAGGATTGGTCGGGCGATCCCCTGACCGCGACGGCCGAGGATTTGGCGGGGCCGGCGGCGCACTCCCTGCTCGAGCTGCAGGAGGTTCAGGAGCCCGGGTGGAGCGGGCGACTCGTGTGGTCGGGCTCCGAGAGCGCGGGCGTTCGCGAGCGGCACAACGGCTATCTCGAGGGCGCCCTCGAGGCGAGCCTGCGCGCCGCGCGCATCCTCCGCCAGCCCCTCGCCGCGGGCCGCGGGCTTTGCTAGCCCGCGGTCCGGGTTGAGAAGGGGCCCTTCAGGGGCCGGTTTCGCCTGCCGCCGCCCGGTCGAGCTGCTCGATCAGCGCCTCGACGGCCGCAGCCAGCTGCTTGTCTTCACCGCGAGCCACGCTCTCCGGGTCGTTGCGCACCTCGATGTCGGGCTTGAGCTCGTTGTTCTCCATGTAGACGCCCCGGCGATCGAGCATGCCCACCTGCGGGATTCCAAAGACGATCGAAGGATCGATCAGGCGCTCCCACCACACGGCCGTGCCCGTGCCGGCGACCGGCATGCCGACCAGGGTGCCGAGGTCGAGCTCGTTATAGACCCACGGGAAGATGTAGGCGTCCGAGTAGTTGGCCTCGTTCTGCAGCACCGCCGTCGGGCGGGTCCAGCGCAGGAAGCTCTCGTGACCGAAGCTGCCGGGCTCCTTGCCGCGCGGGATGACGGTCAAATAGTCCTCGCCCTGGAGAAAGGCCGCCAGGTCGTCGTGCAGCCATCCGCCGCCGTTGTAGCGGGTGTCGATGATCAGCGCCTCTTTGTCGCTCATGCGCCCCAGGGTCTCCTGGTAGAAGCGCCGGAAGCTGCGGTCGTTCATGCCCTCGACGTGCACGTAGCCGACGCGGCCGCCCGACAGCTCCTCGGTCTTGGCGCGCAGGCGCTCCAGCCAGCGGGCGTAGCGCAGCCTGCCCTCGGCGCCTGACGGGATCGGCTTGATCACCTCGTCGAAGCTGCTGCCGTCGACGGCGCGCGCGGTGAGCCGCACCCGCTGACCCTGCTTGCGGTCGAGCAGCGACCAGAGGTTCACGCCGGCCTCGAGCTGGCGACCGTCGATGTGGGTGATCAGCACCCCCGCCTCGAGCCGACTTTCGGCGCGGTCCGCGGGGCCGCGCTTCAGCACCTCGGCGATGCGCAGCTCGGGACCCTCGTAGTCGGGGTCGTAGAGCAGGCCCAGGGACGCCGTGCGGTCTCTATCCTCGCCCTGGGGGCCGCTGTACCTGCCGCCGGTGTGCGAGGCGTTCAGCTCGCCGAGCAGCTCGGAAAGCAGCTCGGCGAAGTCCCGGCCGTGGCGCAGGTCGGCCACGAAGCCTTCGTAGGCTTGGCGCAGCATCGGCCAGTCGGCCCCGTGCAGATCTTCGACGTAGAACTTCTTCTGGGCCTGGCGCCACGCGTGCTCGAAGAGGTGCAAGCGCTCGGCCACCGTGTCGACGCTCATCGCCGCGCGGAAGGGGATCGGCTTTGGGCTGGGCTGGAATCCGAAGCCTCCTCCACCTCGCCCGCCCGAGCCGCTTCCGCGGCCGTTCGGCCCACCGCCGCGCAGCGAGCGCAGCAGCCCCGAGACCTCGAGATAGCGCAGGCTGCCGCGGCCGGTCAGAATGAAGAGGGTCTTGCCGTCCGCCGACATTTCAAGCGCCCCGGGCTGGGTGTCGTCGAGGCTGGCCAGGCGCCGCGACTCGCCGTAGCGCGGGCGCGCCATGTAGAGGTCGAAGCGATCGTCGAGGCGCGCCAGCATGAAGATGACCTCGCCGTCCTCGGAGGCCGCGAAGTCGGCCAGGCCCGCCGAGTGCAGGGTCAGGCGGCGGGTACGGGTCTCAAAGTCCTCGGTGTCGACCTCGATCGGGTCGATGGGCTCGAGGGGCGGCTTCTCCTTGCCGCCTGCTCCTCGGGCCGGGGCGCTCTCTTCGTCGTCTTCCTCCCCGTCTTCGTCATCTTGACGACCCGGCTTACCGGGCGACTTCTCGTCTTCCTGGCGCTCGAATTCTTCGACGCTTTGGCGCGCGAGATCCCAGGCGGCGCGGCTCAAGGAGAGGGCGAAGATATCGCTCTCGCTTCCCCAGCTGCCGTGACTGCGCAGGCCGAGGCGGTCTGAGGAAAAGAGCAGCGCGCTGCCGTCGGCGGTGAACAGGGGCGCTCCCTCGCCGTAGCCGGAGAGGGTGACGTTGTGCACCTCGCCGGACTCGAGATCGATCAGCCCGAGCTCGGGGATCCAGCGCTCGAACGGGTAGTAGCTGGCGGCCAGCCAGCGGCCGTCGGGCGAGAAGATGTACTCGATGTCGCCGTCGGAGTAGGAGTAGTTGCGCTCCGCGCCGATCAGGGTGGTCTGCTCCCCGGTCTCGAGATCGAGCAGGCGAATTTCGTCACGGTTGTGCAGGAAGGCCAGGCGCTCGCCGTCGGGCGACATCACCGGCTGGAAGGTTTCGTCGACGCCGGTGAGAACCTCTTTCTCCTCGAGGGCGGTGGCCTCGAAGAAGCGCTCCTCGCTGTCGATCTCGAGGCTGAGGCCGTAGAGATTCCAGGCGCCGCCGCGCTCGCCGGCAAAGTAGAGCGTCCGGCCGTCGGGCGCCCAGGTGAGCGAGCGCTCCTGCTCTGGGGTCTCGGTCAGGCGTCGGGTGGTCCCGTGCTTGACCGAGGTCACGAAGACTTCGCCGCGCACCACGAAGGCGACCTCGTCGCCGTGGGGAGAGGGCGCCATCTCGGTGGCTTCGCCGGTGAAGGTCGTGCGCATCACGGTGTTGGCGCGCTCGCCTCCCCTGAGGTCGATCTCCAGGCGCCGGGGTTCGCCGCCCGGGGCCAGCAGGTAGATCTCGCCGTGGTAGCCGTAGGCCAGAGTGCCGTCGAGCGCCGCGGAGAGAAAGCGCACCGGGTGCGGGCCGTGCACGGTGAGCTGATCGGGCTCGCCGGCGCCGCGGCCGTCCTCGTCCAAGGCCTGGAGAAAGACGTTGAGGCTGCCGGCGCGCTCGGAGGTAAAGGCGACGCCGCGGGGCGTGAAGACCGGGCCGCGATCTTCGGCCGAATGGGTCGAGAGCCGGCTATGGGAGCCGTCCCCCTGGTCCCACAACCAGACGTCGCGGGCCGCCGAGGAGGTGTGGTGCTTACGCCAGCGGTTCTCGTAGGCCTTGACGTCCTCATAAACCGCCCAGCGACCGTCGGCCGAAAAGCGCGCCCGCTCGGCGGGGGTGGTCAGCTCCTGGCGGGGCGTGCCGCCGTCGGTGGCGATGGAATAGAGCTCCCCGAAGCCGCGGCCCGAGCCGAGCAGGGCCTTGGGGGCGTGCTGGCGGTTGCTGGTGAAGTAGATCCGCGAGCCGTCGACCGAGAAATCCGTGGGGTAGTCGTCGGCGGAGTGATGGGTCAGGCGGGAGGCGGCGCCCCCCTCGCGCGGCACCACGAAGACGTCGAGCTGGCCGTGGCGGTCCGAGGCGAAGGCGACGTGCCTCGAGTCGCGCGACCACACCGGCCAGGCCTCATAGGCTTCGTGGGTGGTCAGGGCGCGGGCCTCGCCGCCGGCCGCGGGTACGGCCCAGAGGTCGCCGCGCCAGGAAAAGACCACGGTTTCTCCGTCGGGAGAAAGGGCCGGGTAGCGGAGCCAGCGGGATTCTTCCGCCGAAGCCGCGGCGGGGGACGCGAGCTGCATCACCCACAGCAGGGGAGTGAGGAGAAAACCAAAGAGAACGCGAGACATCTCAAGCTCCTTCAAGGGATGGGACGAAGAGTCCCAGGGTACCGACCGTCTCCGACACCCTGGAGAACAGAAACGCACGGCGCGGCGGTCGTCGGCTCCGTCGGCGCGTCTGGGGCAGGCCTGCAGAAACCTTGACCCATTTGTGGTTGCCTTTTCTACGCCGTTTTCAAAGCGCCGGTTGAAAGCGCCCTGTAAAGGACGCGTCAAGAGCCCGGTGGATCCTCGCTCGGGGCGGGCTCGGACGCGTCCGGGGCCCCCGGCAGCCTTCAAATCAGGCGTCGGCCGCTTCGTTCCAGGGGGCGCGGGTCGAGCGGGTGCGGATCAGATAGGGCGCGGCGAAGCCGTCTCCGTCGGCGTTGACCAGGGCCATGGGCTCGACGTTGGGGAGGCGAAAGGTGCCCGGACCCGAGGAGCCGAAGGCCCGGCCGAGCGCCGCGTACAGCTCGGGATACATCTCCCGCCGCAGCTCGCGGCCGTCGGCTACCAGCCATCCGAGCGCCTCGAGGGGCGCCTCGTCGCGCAGCAGTCCGGCGTAGGGCACCAGGCCGCCCACCGGCATATCGCTGAGCTGGAGATAGGGGTCGGGCTGCTGCTGTTGTCCGGGCTGCTCAGGGTCGTCGAAGGCCTTCTCGGTCATGGGCTGCTCCTTTGTTCGGGCGCCGTGGGCAGAACCTCGACGCTGGCTCTGCCGATCAGCGGCGCGACGGCCGCCATGTGCATGAGCGCCGCGCCCTCGTCGTCGAGATCCGGGATGTCGAGGGTGAGGTGGGCGGCGTCGAACGCCGCCGCGCCCTCGAGGGTGGCGTCTAGATCTCGCCAGCGCCCCTCGATCAGGGCCTGGGTCCACATGTGGTACGCGAAGAGATGCTCTCGGCCCGCGAAGCGCTCGACGTAGATCACGCCGGTCGCGACGCGCGCGGGGATTCCGTCGGCGCGCAGCAGGGCGGCCAGCAGCACGGCGTGCTCGGTGCAGTCGCCGGAGCGGCTCGTCGCGGCCTCGGCGGCGGTCGCGAGCACCGAGTCGAGGTTTTTCTCCGTCAGGTGCCGGGCCACCAGGCGGCGCAGCCGCTCGGCGCGCGCCGCGGGATCCTTCGCGCTCTCTGTTGCGAAGGCCCGGCCGTGGAGGGCGCGGATGCCGGCGTCGCGGTGCGGAATATAGGTCGACGCCGCGAGGTAGCGCGCGTCGCTCTCGCCTTCGAGGCGCGGGGAGCCCGACGCCTCGAGATCGACGAGCACGGTGTCGCCCGCCTGGCGCTGGTAGCCCACGGTGGGCAGCACCGAGGCCACGCCGTCGACCAGGAAGCGGTAGGCGCCGAAGCGCGCTTCGCGCGGCGTGGGGATCCGGCGGTCGGGATAAATGAAGCTCTGCACCAGAAGCTCCGGGGCTCGATCGCCGGCTGCGGGACCGTCCCCGCCCGGCGGACCGGCGCCGACGTAGGTCACGACCATCTCGAGGCCGAGCATCGGCGTCGCGCTGCGCAGCAGCTCGCCTTCGGGCGAGAGGTGCACCAGACTCTTGACCTGCGGAGCGAAGCTTTGGGTTTGCTGCCACAGGCTCGCCGGCCGCAGCTCGCCGTCGATCTCGAGTTGAGCGTCCGGCTTCTCGAGAACCCACATGGTGGTGACCGGCTGCAGCCCGAGGGCGGGATCGAGACTGCGCGCCTCGACGCGGCCGATGCCGCTGCCGGGGGCGCCGCTTCCGAGCAGCCTCAAGACCTCGGCCTCGAGATGGGCCTGGGCCGCCAGCGGGGTGAGCCACTCGCCCTCGGGCAGCGGCCGGAGGGTCTCCCCGGAGGCTCCGGAGACGATCACGCCGTCGCCGGTGAAGCGGTAGTGCGTTTCTATGGGCCGGGCGCCCAGGGCCTGGCTGGAGAGGAGGGACACCGGCCGGTGGTCTCGGGTCTCGACGAAGCGGCTGGTGAGAGCCATTTTCTGGGCCGCGCCGCCGCGCCGGAACTCGAGATTCATCTCCGACTCGGTGATCAGGAGATCGTCCTCCTCGAGGGTGCGCTCGACCATCAGGCCGGCGCTTTGGCCGGCGACCTCGACCCGATACCAGCGCTCCGTGGGTGGGGCCTCTGCCTGCTCCGCGGTCGCCGGGACCGGCCGCGCGGCCGCGCAGCCCGGAGCGAAAGAAATCGAAGCCGCGAGCGCCGGGGCGAGAAGCGCGAGAAGAACTTTCTGCGCGCTTTGGAAGCTGCCGTGAAACCTTCTCGCGGCTCCTTCGTTACTCATGGTGAGCTTCTTCTTCTCCGTCAGCCTCGGGATCCGGCCCCGGGGCTTTATTTTTTGGTTCGACGTTTCTTGGATGGGGAGGGCGACGGTACGAGAGGCCCACCGCCGAGAGGGGTCCTGGGCTCCCCCGAAGAGGGAGGGTATCGCACGGCCGCGGCTGCTAGAATCCGCGGGTTAGCCGCCCCACCGATCCAGCCCTCCACCGCCCGTCCGATCCTTCGAGAGGTCGTCATGCACGTCATCTTCGTCGAGCCCTGCTTTCCCAACAACCAGCGGCAGTTCGTGCGCGCGCTCCACGAGGTCGGCGCCGTGGTCACCGGCATCGGAGAGATTCCCAAGGAGTCCCTGCCCGAGGAGGTCAGGGGCTGGCTCCATCACTACGTGCAGGTGCCGAGCGTCGTGCACGAGCCTTCGCTGCTCGAGGCCGTGAAGGGCGTTCAAAAGCTCGGCTGGGTCGACCGCCTGGAGGCCACCGTGGAGGCCCACATCATGGCCGCGGCGCGGGTGCGCGAGCAGCGCGGCATTCCCGGCACCAGCGTGCGCACCTCGCACCTGTGCCGCGACAAGCCGGCGATGAAGGAGGCGCTGCGCCAGGCGGGCATTCCGTGCGCCCAGTCGATCGGCAGTGACGACCCGCAGGAGGTGCGAGACTTCGTGCGCCAGGTGGGCTACCCGGTGATCCTCAAGCCGCGCGCCGCCGCCGGCGCTGCCGGCACCTTCAAGGCCTCGAGCGATGCCGAGCTGGAGGACGCCCTGCGGGATTCCGGCGTCCTGAGCGGCGGCTCCGTGGCGGTGGAGGAGTTCATCGAGGGTCACGAGGCCTTCTACGACACCGTGGCCATCGAAGGCGAGATCGCCCACGACTTCATCACTCACTACTACCCCGGCGTGCTCGAAGCCATGCGCACGCGCTGGATCTCGCCGCAGTTCATCGCCACCAACAGGGCCGACGCCGAGAGTTACGCCGAGGTGCGGGAGATGGGTAAGAAGGTGATCGACGCCCTCGGCATCGGCACCTCGGCGACCCATATGGAGTGGTTCTACGGCCCCAAAGGGCTGAAATTCTCTGAGATCGGCTGCCGACCGCCGGGGGTGGGAGCCTGGGATCTCTACTGCGCCGGCAACGACATGGACGTCTACAGGGAGTGGGCGATGGCGATTTGCTTCGGCAAGCGCTCCCAGCGCGCCAGCCGCCGCTTCTCAGCCGGCCTGATCAATCTGCGCCCCGACCGCGATGGCCACGTCGCGGGCTACGAGGGCATGGATTTTCTCGAGCAGATCTCCGACCTGATCATCGACCACCGTCTGCCGCCGGTGGGCGCCCCCACCCAGCCGGTGGAGGCCGGATATATGGCCAACGCATGGGTGCGCGTGCGCCACCCCGACTACGACCGCCTGCGCTCGATCCTCGACACCGTGGGCGAGCGCGTTCAGGTGCGCGCCCGCTAGCCGCGGGGAACGCCGTTCGTGAAAGCTCGCTTCATCACCTTCGAGGGTCTCGACGGCAGCGGCAAGTCGACTCACCTGCGGCGCGCCTCCGACTGGCTCGCAGCCCGGGGCGAGAGGGCCCTGGTGACCCGCGAGCCGGGGGGCACCGAGCTGGGCGACGCGCTGCGCGGCATCTTTTTGGATCGGCGCTACGGCGAGGTCGACGGCCGGGTCGAGGCGCTGATGGTCTTCGCCAGCCGGCGTCAGCATCTGCTCGAGAAGATCGACCCGGCCCTCGAGGCCGGCCGGCACGTTTTGTGCGACCGCTTCACCGACTCGACCCTGGCCTACCAGGGCGCGGGCCGCGGCCTCGACGCCTCGTGGATCGCCGAGCTGGACCGCCTCGCCACCGGCGAGAGGCGGCCTGACCGAACCCTTCTCTTCGACCTGCCGGCGGAGATCGCCCACGACCGGCGCGTGCGCGCCCGGGGGGCGCCGCCGCCAGATCGCCTCGAGGCCGAGGGCCTGCGGTTCTACGAGACCCTGCGCGAGGCTTTTGGCCGCATGGCTCGGCGCGAGCCCGAGCGCTTCGTGGTCATCGACTCCAGCTCCCAGGCCGACGAGACCTGGCCGCGGGTGGAGCGCGCGCTGCTCGATATTTTTGGCCGAGAGCGGACGCCCGAGGCGAGCCGATGAACCGCCTCGAGGCGACGGTGGAGCAGGCTCGGCGCGAGCGCCTCTACCCCTCGGTGATCCTGCACGGGGGCGCCGCGGAGGAGCGCCGCGAGACGGCCCTCACCCTGGCGCGCGCCCTGCTGTGCGAGAGGCCGGGGGAGGCGCGAGGCTGCGATCCCGGCTCCGCCGGCGCCTGCCAGCACTGTCGCCGCCTGCTGTGGCCGGAGAAGGGGGCGGAGCGCTTTCACCCGGATCTTCACGTTCTCGAGCGCGATCTGCGCACCACCACCTCCGTGGACGCCACCAAGAAATTCGCCCGCGGGGCCCTGTCGGCGCCCTTCGAGGCGCGCGGCCAGGTTTTCGTGGTGGCCGAGGCCGAGACCCTTTCGGGGGGCGGCGCCGACGCCCTGCTGAAGCTGCTCGAGGAGCCGCCTTCGCGGTCGCCCCGGCACTTCCTGCTTCTGGCGCCGACCGAGAACGATCTGCTGGTCACCCTGCGCAGCCGCTCCCTGAGCGTCTTTCTGGGCGCCGGCGAGCGTCTCGACGAGGAATTGGTGGCCGAGGTGCGCGAGGCCCTGCGGCCGAGTCTCGACGGCTTCTTCGCCGCGCCCTCGGCGCTGCACCTGCTCACCGCCGCCGCCGCCCTGGCGGGGGCGGGAGGCAGCGGCCGGGGATCGAGCGGCTTCAAGGACCCGACGGCGCGCAGGCCGTGGGCCACGGCAGCCGCGGCGCTCACCCGCTACGCGGTGGAGACCGAGCTCAGCCCGCGGCGCCGCCGCGCGCTGTTGACCCTGGCGCAGGACCTGCTCGACGCCCCGCGCCTGCGTCGCCGAGGCATTCCCCACACGCGGATTCTCGACGGTCTCGTCGCCCGCCATCTGGCGGACGTCTAGCGGGCTTCAGCGCGGCCGGCGAGCGTCTACGACGGCTTCGGGGTCCCACACCGAGATCTCCTCGAGGGACTTGCGGCGCAGGTTGGGTACCTCGCAGTCCGCAGCCGGATAGCCGACCGGAAAGAGAATGAACGGCTTCTCGTTCTTGGGCCGGCCGAGGATTTTGGTCAGAAAGCCCATCGGGCTCGGCGTGTGGGTGAGGGTCGCCAGGCCCATATTGTGCAGCGCGCCGATGAACAGGCCGCAGGCCAGCCCGACGCTCTTGGTGACGTAGTAATTTTTGTGCCGGGTGCCGTCGGGGTCGAGGTCGTAGAGTTTCTCGAAGACGACCACGATCCAAGGCACGGTCTCGAGGAAAGGCTTCTGCCAGTTGGTGCCGATCGGCGCGAGCGCCTGGCGCCACTCCTCGGTCATGCGGTCTTCGTAGGTCTTCTTTTCCTCGTCCTCCGCGGCGATGCGGATGCGGCGCTTGAGATCGGGGTTCGAGATGGCGACGAAGGTCCAGGGCTGCTTGTGGGCGCCCGAGGGCGCCGTCGACGCCGTGAGCATGGCGCGCTCGATGTACTCCCGGGGTACCGGGTCGTCCGAGAAGAAGCGGATGCTGCGCCGCGAGTCCATCAGCTCGAAGAAATCATCGCCGCGCCGGTTCATCTCCTCCGCCTCGAAGCGCGGGCGGCTGTAGCTGAGAAAAGGGGCTTCGTCTCGGGAATTACTCATGGGGGCCTCAGCTCGGGGTTCGGTACACGTCGACCGCGGCGCGGCGGCGCAGCTCGGCGTAGTAGGCCTGGAGGCGCAGCTGCCGCCGCAGTCGGGTTTCGATGGCCGGCAGGGGCTCGGAGAAGACCTGGGACGCGTAGAGGGCCTCGACGGCCCGATCCTCCACCTCGTCGAGCTTTTCCTCGACCTCGATTTTGAGCAGCTGCTCGCGGTCGAGGGAAAGCGAAACGGCCTCGGCCTCGAGGAGGTGCTCGTTGATCTGCGATTCGAGGGCTTCGGCCATCAGCTGGTCGCGCCGGGCGTCGAGATCGGCCAGCTCCTCGGCGACCCGGCTCTCCACCTCGCGGTCGGTGATCGCCACGCCGTCCACGTGGGCCAGAACGGCCCCCGGGGTGGGGGGTCCCTGGCCGGCGCTCTCGTCGCCGGCCAAACCCACGGCGACCACGCCCGCTGAGTCGCCCAGGAGGTGCCAGATCAGGAATCCGATGGTGAGGGTGGCGGCGAGCAGCAGCAGGCGCCTCATGATGACGGGGCTAGGGTGTAGGGCAGAAGTGCGCATCGGGGGGACTCCGAGCGGTGAAAGAGGCGGCGATCTCAGCCCGTTCCCTCGCGCGCCAGCTGGTGGGCGCACGGGTCTTCCGCCGGCCGGGGGCCGGATGGGAGACGGGAGCTTGGATCACGAGGCGACACTAGAAATTGCGGAGACATGAACCTGAACGGGACCCGCCGGCCGCGCGCCATGATCAGGGGAGATGCTTGGTGGCTGAGAGGCCGACAGCCGATTGTAGCCTCTAAACCCGCGTGGAGTCACGCCGTGGCGCTTTTTTGGGGGCCGCGCGCCGTCAGCCGCCGGAGCCCTCATTCGGGTCTTCGGGCTCGGGCTCCGTCACCGGAACCGCCGGCCGGGCCAGGCCCAGCGCCCGGGCGCTTTGCTCGATCTCGGCGGCCTTTTCCGCCGCCAGGAGCAGAACGCCGTCGCGCCCGGCGAGGGTTGCGGCGGCTCTCGCCTGCGCGGTGGAGGGCCCGGCGGC
>JBCCLG010000019.1:0-18884 GCA_039027015.1 Acidobacteriota bacterium
GCGCCGGCGACCAGGCCCGCTTCTGGGAGATGCACGACGCGCTCTTCGCCGACCAGCGGCGGCTCGACCGCGCGGCCCTGGCCGAGCGCGCCCAGAATCTGGAGCTCGAGATGGCGGACTTCGACTCCTGCCTCGACGGCGGCGCCAAGACCCGGGTGGTCGAGCGCGACATGGAGCTCGGCCTAGAGGCCGGGGTCGGCGGCACGCCGTCGATCTACATCAACGGGCGGCCGGTCGCCCTCTCCTCGGCCAACAGCCTCACCTCCGTGATCGACGACGAGCTCTCGCGCCTCGGCGAATAGGGCGTATTCGGTCTCGGGCGCGGGAGCCCGAGAGGTTCGATTCGGCGAGTCTGTTCCGCGATTGCGCGGGCAGCTCGCCTCTTTTTCTGCCCGCCCCGCGCGCGAGCGCCGGGCGAGGCGAACCTCGGGGAGACTGTGGTAAAAACGCGCCCTTGACCGGACGCTGAGACCCACCACACACCCGAGGATTCCGACGTGAGTGAAGACGTCGTCACCATGCAAAAAATCGTGTCGCTGTGCAAGCGGCGCGGCTTCGTCTACCAAAGCTCCGAGATCTACGGCGGCCTGCGGTCGGCCTATGACTATGGCCCGATGGGCGTGGAGCTCAAGCGCAACCTGATGAACGAGTGGTGGCGCGCCATGGTGCACAGCCGCGAAGACATCGTGGGCCTCGACGCCTCGATCGTCATGCACCCCCAGGTGTGGCGCTCCTCGGGCCACCTCTCCTCCTTCAGCGATCCTCTGGTGGACTGCCAGGTGTGCGGCGAGCGCTTTCGGGCCGACAAGGCTCCCGTCGTGGAAGAAGGCACGCCTCTGACCATCACGCTGGCCGATAAGGGGCGCGCCAAGGCGCTGCTCGAGAAAGTGCAGCGGCTGGCCGGCGAGGACGTCACGGTGGAGCGCCGGGGCAAGACCCTGGTGGGCGTTAAGGCCGGCAGTCGCGGCTACTGCTGCCCCGTCTGCGGCTCGCCCTTTCTCTCCAAGGAGCGCCAGTTCAACCTGATGTTCCGCACCTTCCACGGCCCGGTCGATCCGGTGGGCGACGTGGTGTCGGCGGTCGAGCGCGCCATCGAGGACGGCGAGGACCCGCGCGCCGCCGCCGATAAGGCGCTCGACGCCAGCTCGGTCTACCTGCGTCCTGAAACCGCCCAGGCGATGTTCGTGCAGTTCGCCAATATCCTGCAGTCCACCAGCATGAAGGTGCCCTTCGGCATCGCGCAGATGGGCAAGAGCTTCCGCAACGAGGTGACGGTCGAGCACTTCATCTTTCGCTCGGTGGAGTTCGAGCAGATGGAGATGGAGTATTTCGTGCCCCCGGGAGAGGGCATGCAGTGGCTCGAGTACTGGAAGGAGCAGCGGCTCGCGTGGTGGTCGAACTACCTCAAGGCCGAGAATCTGCGCTTTAGAAAGCACGACGACGACGAGCTGGCGCACTATTCCGACGGCTGCTTCGACGTCGACTATCGCTTTCCCTGGGGCTGGGATGAGCTCGAGGGAATCGCCTCGCGCACCGATTTCGACCTGCGGGCGCACACCGAGGGCTCGGGCAAGAAGCTGCTCTATTTCGACCCCGAGGCGGAGAATCCCGAAACCGGCAAGAAGGGCTGGCGCTATATGCCCCACGTGGTCGAGCCGGCGGCCGGCGCCACCCGCGGCGTGCTCGCGGTTTTGTGCGACGCGTACGACGAGGAGCCTGGCGACGAGACCGGCAAGGGCGCTCGCACCGTGCTGCGCCTGCACCCCAGGCTGGCGCCGATCAAGGCCGGGATTTTGCCCCTGGTGAAGAAGGAAGGCATGCCCGAGAAGGCGCGGGAGATCGTCGACCGCTTCAAGGACGCCGGCATCAACGCCAAATACGACGCCCAGCACGCGATCGGCAAGAGATACGCGCGCCACGACGAGATCGGAACGCCCTACTGCCTGACCGTTGACGGCCAGACGAAGGACGACGACACGGTGACCCTGCGCTACCGCGACGATCGCCGCCAGGAGCGCATCGCGATCGACGACGCCGTCGCCGTGGTGCGCGAGGCCCTGGCCCAAGGCGCGCGCTGAGGCGCCCCGGGCCGGAGCGGCAGCACGATGGAGAGAGCGGCATGAAAAAACGGCATGAATTAGTCCAAAGCCCGGCCATGGGGCGACGCATGAACGTCTGGTGCTACGGCCACTGGGGTACGCCGATCGTGGTCTTCCCGTCGGCCGCCGGCTTCGCCCACGAGTGGGATCTCCAGGGCATGGTCGATGCGCTGGCGCCCCTTCTCTACGGCGGCAAGATCAAGCTTTACTGCCCCGAGTCGAACGTGTCGAAGGCCTGGACCGACAAAAACGAGCACCCGACTCTGCGCATGAAGCAGCACCTCGCCTACGAGCGCTTCATCATGGAGGATCTGGTGCCGGCGGTGCGCCGCGACTGCAACAGCTCCTCGATTCGGCTGGCGGTCTCGGGGGTCAGCCTCGGCGCCTTCTACGCCTCGAACTTCGCGCTCAAATTCCCCGAGACCTTCTTCTACGCCCTGTGCATGTCGGGCCGCTACCTGGCGACCCACTTCACCGGCGGCTTCTCCAACGAGGACGTCTACTACTCAAACCCCATCGCCTACGTTCCCAATATGGAGGGCGAGGTGCTCGAGCGGGTGCGCACCCAGACTCATTTGAGCCTGGTGGTCGGCCAGGGCGCGTTCGAGGAAGGCTGCACCGAGGAGACCCGCACCCTGGCGAGCATCCTCGAGTACAAGGGCATCCCGCACTCCTGCGACGTGTGGGGCCACGACGTCAGCCACGACTGGAAGTGGTGGCACCGCCAGGCGTGGCTACATCTCTCTCGCCGCTTTACCTGACTGAGCCCGCCCGCCGCGGGCCCCTCTCGATCCTAGATAGATAGAGGGGTGAGCGCTGCTCAGCCCGTCTTTTCGTCGCGGTCGACCCAGCCGTCCTTGAGGTGGATCACCCGATTGCCGTAGGTGGCGTTGCGCTCCGAGTGCGTCACCTGCACGATGGTGGTGCCCTCGCGGTTGAGCTGCTGGAAGAGCTGCATGATCTCGTCGGCCTGGCCGGAGTGCAGGTTGCCGGTCGGCTCGTCGGCGAAAATCACCTTCGGGTTCATGATCACCGCGCGGGCGACTCCGACCAGCTGCTGCTGACCGCCCGAGAGCTGGTTCGGGAAGAGGTCCTTCTTGCCCACGATGCTGAAGCGATCGAGGGTGTCGGCAACCATGCTCTGGCGCTCCGCGCGCTTGATCTTGCGGTAGCTGAGTGGAACCTCGAGGTTTTCGTAGACCGTCAGGTCGTCGAGCAGGTGATAGCTCTGGAAAACGAACCCGATGTTCTGCTTGTGCAGCTCGTTGCGGTGCTTGAGCTTCATCGAGTGCACCGGGTGGCCGTCGAAGTAGTACTCCCCCTCCCACGCGCCGTCGAGCATGCCGAGGATGTGAAGCAGGGTCGACTTGCCGGCCCCCGACGGACCCATGATGGTGACGAAATCGCCCTGCTCGACCTCGAGCGCAACTTTTCTCAAGACGTAGGTGCGGCCGTAGCCGCTCTCGAAGAACTTTTCGAGATGGTGGGTGCGGATAATCGGCATAAGAGGGAGGATCAGGCGGCGGCGTCTTTTTCCTCGACCACGCGGCCGTCGAAGAGCTGGATGCTGCGCTCGGCGTGCCGGGCATAGCGCGGATCGTGGGTCACCATGCAGATGGTGGCGCCGCCCGCGTGCAGCTCCTCGAGGAGATTCATGACCGCCTCGCCGTTCGACGAATCGAGATTACCGGTGGGCTCATCGGCGAGCAGGATAGAGGGATCGCCGACCACCGCGCGGGCCACGGCCACGCGCTGCTGCTGACCGCCCGAGAGCTGCGCCGGGTAGTGCTTCATGCGGTGCGCCATGCCGACGCGCTCCAGCGCCGACTGCACCTTCTCCTTGCGCTCCGCGGACGGCGTGCCTCGGTAGGTCAAGGGCAGCTCGACGTTCTCGTAAACCGTGAGGTCACCGATCAGGTTGAAGGCCTGGAAGATAAAGCCCACCTCGCGGTTGCGGATGCGCGCCCGCTCGGAGAGGGTCAGCTTGGCCACCGCGCGCTCGTTGAGCGTGTAGGAGCCGTCGGTCGGCGTGTCGAGCAGGCCGAGAATCGACAGCAGGGTCGACTTGCCGCAGCCCGAGGGCCCCGAGATCGAGACGTACTCGCCCGGGAAGATCTTGAGATGGATTCCCGAGAGGGCGTGGGTTTCGACCTCTTCGGTGTAAAAGACTTTGGTCACGCCATCAAGGTGGATGAGCGGATCACTCATGACTCTCTCTCCTCTGACTCGAAATGCTGCCGACGTTCGGCGCGGTCTCTGGTGGTTGGATGCGGGAATCCAAGGTTTTGGGAATCCAAGATTTGGGAAAAGAAGGTTTCGAAATCGGGTTCGGCTTTTGGGGTGGCTCTTTAATTATTACGCAGCGCGCCGACGGGAGTTACGAGGATCTTCGTAGAAAGCCCTCCGGCGCGCGCCGGCGCGCTCATTTCAGGCGGATTCTCGAGGCGTCGTCCCATTGGGTGCCGTCGGTGAGGATGACCTGATCACCCTCCGCGAGGCCCGAGACGATCTCCACGGTGGTGACCGACACGCGGCCGATCTGCACCTGCACCAGCTCGGCGGTGTCGCCCTCGCCGGTGATCTTGAACAGGCCGATGGTGCTGTTGGGCTGGCCGAAGACAGGCCGGCCGGTGTAGAGCACCTCGTCGAGGCGCTCCAGCTCGATCAGGCCGTCGATCGACAGATCCGGGCGGGCGCCGCGCGGCAGCTCGCCGACCAGCTTGACCTCGACGGTCACGGTGCCTTGGGTGACCGCGGGATCGATGCGCACGACGCGCCCCTCGATCTTGCCGTTGCGCGTGTCGATCTCGGCCTTCTGGCCGATCTGCACGTCCTTGGCCTGGGTCTCCGGGATGCGCACCTCGGCCTTGAGCTTGCCGGGCTGGGCGACGCGGGCGAGGTTGGTGCCTTGAGTGACGCGCTGGCCCTCCTCCACCGGCACCTGCTGCAGCACGCCGTCGATGCCGGCCAGCACCTTGAGCGACGCCAGGCGGTCCTTGCGCAGATCGTAGAGCGCCTGCGCCTGAGCCAGCCGGTTCTTCTCAACGGCCAGCTGGGCGTCGATCGAGTCGGCGAATTTCTGGATCCGCTTCTGCTCGATCTCGTAGCGCACGGTCAGCTGCTCGGCGACGAGGTTGGAGCGCTTGAGGTCGATATCGGGAATCAGGCCGTTCTCGAACAGCTCGGCGTTCGATTCGGCGTCGAGCAAGGCCGCCTGGTAGTCGGCCTTGACCGAGGCCAGGTTGGCCTCCTGGTCGAGCGCCTGGCTCTCGAGGCGGACCTTGAGATCGGCGTAGCTGGCGCGCGCCGAGGCCAGGGCCAGCTCGGCGTCCTGCGCCGCCTGCTGGGTGGAGGGGTCGGAAAGCTCCAGGATCACCGATCCAGCGGCGACCTCGGCGCCCGGGTCGATCAGCACCTTCTCCACGCGCGCCTCGGTTTCGGCGGCGATCCAGCGGATCTCTTCGGGTACCAGCGTGCCCGCGCCGCGCACCGAGCGCAGCATCTCGCCTCGCTTGACGTCGTCGATCCACACCGCCGTGCGCTCGACCTCGCGGGCCGCGGGCTCGAGGCTGCTGATGCCGACGGTGGCCGCGATGAAGGCTACGATGACCGCGGCGCCGATCATCGTTTGGCGGCGGCGCTTCTTCTTTTTCAGATCCGGGCGGGCTACGTCCATTGGGGGTTACCTCCTACGTCCTTCGGAGCGGGCGAATCGCGGAACTGGCGAGCGGGCGGAGCTTGTCTACGGGGCGTTTTCCCCAGAGTTTCGATTCTTTTCGCGGTCCGTGCGAGATGTCCGCTGGCGAACGGGACGTCCCGATTCCGGACACCGAACGCGCCCTGAGGGGCGCTTTCATGACGCACGCTGCGAGAAGCGTGCCCGCTTCGCAGCCGCCGTCCGGAATCTCTCTGTCTTCGTCCTTTTATCCTAGCAGCCGGCGGTTGACGCGCCGCCGGCGGTGCAGGCCGGCTAGAAGGGGGCGTCGAGCGCCCGGCACAAATAGGCCGTGAGGGGCGAGCAGCCGCGGCAGCTTTCGACAAAGCGCTTCGCAAAATCGGGCGCCAGGACGTCCTCGGGCTCTAGGGACTCGGCCACGAAGAGGTCCTTGCGGCGCAGGTCCTCGATCAGCGGATGGTCTGCCGGCACGCCGCGCGGGCTCGTCTTGAGGGACTCGCCGCCGAACTCGAGCGGATCGCGGAGCTCCGCCTTGGCCTGCCGCCAGGCGTCCGGATCCTCCATCATCGCCTCGCGCACCCGGCGCAGCACCGGGCTCGCCGGCCTGTAAATGCCGGTGCCCATGAAAACGGTCTCGGGCGCGATGTGGAGATAGAAGCCCGGGGCGTGAACGTCCTTGCCGTGGACGTGGCGAAACTGCATGGCTAAATTCGTTTTATAGGGCCGCTTATCCTTCGAGAAGCGCACGTCGCGGTAGATGCGAAAGAGCGAGCCGCCGACCGCTTTGGGGATCGCCTCGATATACGGGCTGATCTCGCGCAGACCCGGCCCGACCTCGCTGATAAAGCGCAGGGCGGGGTCCTTGACGTCTTCCTCATAGCGTTCCTTGTGGGCCGCGAACCACTCGCGATCGTTGTTCTCCTCGAGTTCGCGAAAGAACTCGAAGAGGGCGGGCTGGAAGATGGCGGCTGAAGCCATGGCTCTCTCCTCCTCGGCGGGTTCTTCTTCGGTGGCGAAATGCGGATCCGGCGGTCGTCTAGGGCGGTGGATCAGTCTGCGGAGGCGGGCAGGCGCAGGCGCAGCACCAGGGGATCGTGGTCGCTCGCCTGGCGCGCTGAGCTGTAGTCCGAGCAGGCGTGCACCACGTCGACCTCGGGGGCGGCGGCGCTCTCGAGGGCGCGGCTCACCAGGATGTGGTCGAGCTCCTGGGCGCCGCCGCGATACACGAAGCTATAGCGCTCTTCAGCCGGCAGGCGCGCGGTCAGGTTGACCAGGTGGGAGCCGGCGAGAACGCGCATCGGCGGCCTCTCGACGTGCTCGTTCATGTCGCCGAGCACCACGATCCAGGCCTCGGGCTGGGCCTCGAGAACTTCCTCGACAAAGCGCCGGGTCACCGCGGCCTGCAGGGTGCGCTGGGCCTCGCTGCGCCGGCGCGGCGGCCGGATCGAGCCGAACACGCGGTCATCGCCCCCCTTGGAGCGGAAGTGCAGGTTGACCACCCAAACGTCGCGGCCGCCGAGGCGAAAATGGCCCACCAGGGGCTTGCGAGTGCCGCTCCAGCCGCGCTCGGGGTCGCGCTCGAAGGCCTCGTCGAAAAGGCGGGCGGGACTCGGCACGAGGCGCACGCCGCCGTCCCCGTCGCGGCCGAGAACCGGCCAGCCGTCGCGCGCCGGCGCACCCTGCCGCGCGGGCGAGTCCGCGGCCTCGACCCGCGCCGGATCGAAGAGAAAACCGAGGCGGATATTGCTTCCCGGCCGGCCGCCGTCGCGGCCGTCGAGCGGGTCGATCTGCCGCACCTCGTAGCGCGGGCCGCCGAGGCGCTCGATGGCGTCGATCAGCCTTCGGTAGGTGCCGTCAGCGGCGGTTACGCCGTCGTCGATCGCCCCGCTCTCGTCCTGGATCTCCTGCAGGGCCAGAAGATCCGGCGAGCCGAGATTTTCGACCACCAGCCTGGCCAGCCGGCTGAATTTCTCGGCACCGTCGGTCGCCGCCAGGTTCAGCACGTTGAACGACGCGATCGTCCAGTGCCGCTCGTCGCGCCGCAGCTCGGTATGCTCCTCGGCGACCGCCTCGCCCTCGACTTCGGGGGCGGCGGTGAGGCGCAGCACAAAGCCGCCGCGCTCCGAGTCGACCACCGCCTCGACCCGGCGCAGGGTGTGACCCAAATCCACCTGGGGCGCCTCGACGCCGCCGAATCCGGAGGCGAGCTGCAGCGCCTCGGGATTGTCGTCGCCCTCCCGGCGCAGCAGCCCGCCGCGCGCGGTGAGCACCGTGGCGCCCGCCCCGTCGTCGGCCACCACGGCCAGGTCGCCGCGCCGGCCGGTGGCGCCCACCACCCGAGCGTCCGCGATCTCCACCCTCATACCCTCGAGGGTCTCGAAGAAGTCGAGGCCGTCGAGGCTCGCGTCGAAGACCTGGAGATCGTCGTCGTCGGCCAGCTCCGTGGGGATCGCCCGGCCGCCCTCGCCGAGGCGCACCGCCGCCGGCAGCCGGCCAGCCGGTCCGCGCGCCGTGACCTCGACCTCGCCCGCCAGGCAGGTGACCGGCAGCTCGCCTTCGCTCCGCGCAACCTCCACAACCCGGCCCCGCACCTCGACCTCGAGACCCACCTCGAGCCCGGCGGCCGCCTGGGCCTCGACGCACAGGGCGTCGGAGCTCGCTGGCTCGCCGTCGCCCTCAAGGTCCTGGAGGTACCAGCGCCCGTCGCCGATCGCGGTGACCACGCCCGAGGTCGCGACGCTTTTGCCGGCCAAAGGCGAGCGGTGGCCCGTTCCCTGAATCGCCGGGATGGCGGTCAGACCGGACTGCGCTCCCGGGGCGCGCGGCCCCGAAGTCGCCGAGCGGCAGGCCGCCAGCGGCAGCAGCGCGGCGGAGAGCAGGACGGCGATGCCGGCAGCCCGCAGGACGCTGGCGCCTCTCGGGGAGCAGAAGGTCTCGGCAGGGGAGGAAAGAAGGCCCATCGCGATCTCCGAAGCGGTGGCGGGAAGTCATGAAAGGTCCGCGGCGCGGATCGAGAATCCCTTCGAGGATACGCGAGGCGCGCCTCGACAGGAAGCGAAGGGCCGGGCGGCCGGTCTCGAGCCGCTTTGGCTATACTGCCGGCCGATCGCGGAAAGCCGGCTTCGGCTTCGACGCCTCGGGTCTCGCCTCCCATCACTTTCGCCTCTCTCGCTGACGCCATGCCCTCTTCTAGCGCTGCCTCCACCCGTCCGATCACCGGCCCTCGGCTGGCTGAATTCGATCTTCTGCAGGGCCTCGAATCCCAGGATCTCGAGGAGCTGGCCCGGTCATTCGAGGAGCAGACCGTCGAAACGGGCCAGATGATCTACGGCCAGGGCGAGAGGTCTTCGGGTCTCTATCTCGTGCAGGACGGCGAGGTGGCGGTTTTCCGCGACGCAGTCGGTCAGCCCGTGCAGCTTCTGGCCCGCCTGCACGCGGGGGATTATTTCGGCGAAGTGGCCCTCTTCGGCACCGGACTCAGCACCGCCTCGGCGCGCGCCTCGCGGCGGAGCGTACTGCTGCGCGCGGACGCGGAGCCGTTTCTCGCGTTCACCGACCATCACCCTTCGATTCAGCTGCAGCTGCAGCTCAGCGCGACCCGCCGGTACACCGAAAATATGGTCGCCGTGCTCGAAACCGGACGCCGCCGCGAGGTGCGGATTCGCTGCGGCATGGAGGTCGAGATCGAGTCCCTGGAGCGGGAGGAGGAGGGGCCGAGCCTTCGGGTTGTTCTCGAGAATCTCTCCCTCGGCGGACTCTGCCTGTCGGGCGTGCCGGAGAGCTGGACGGTGGGCACCAGCGTGCGCTTCGCCCTCACCCTGCGCGAAGGTCAGCTCCCCTTGGAGGGCTCCATCCGCTGGCGCAGCGGCTCTTCGGCGGGACTCGCCTTCGTCAAAAAATCCAGCCGCCACGACATGCTGATTCAGATGGCGATCCGCCTGATTCACGAGTCGGCCCAGGCTCTCTAGGAGGGAGAGGCAGCCTCGCGAGTGCCCCCACTTCGGGGATCCTGATATCCTCCCCGGCGTCGAGTTCCGAGCCGAAGTTTTCTCCCCTCGGGCGCGCCCCGTGCGCGACGCCCTCCTTCGCTCTCGGGCTCCCTCGTGTCAAGCGCCTAGCGTCGCCCCGGCTCCCTGGCCCAGACGCCTTATCGCTACGAGCTCCGCGAAAATACCCCGTGGACGCCCCGGGCGTCCTGTCTCAAAAAGTCAGTTCAGTTCAGGTCTCGAAAGGAGGCACTTTTATGGCTGAGGTGCTCGACCGCTTCGCCGACGAATATGGCCCCGAAAAGATCGTCTACATCTACGAGCCTCGCTGCGGGCTCAAGGGCATCGTCGTCATCGACAACATTTCCGCGGGACCGGCCATCGGCGGCATCCGCATGGCCCCCGACGTCACCACCGAGGAGGTCTTCCGCCTCGCCCGCGCGATGACCTGGAAGAACGCCCTGGCGGGCATTCCCCACGGCGGCGGCAAGTCCGGCATCCTCGCCGACCCGAGCACGCCGAATAAAGAGACCCTGATCCGCCAGTTCGCCCGCGCCATGGAGATGCTCGAGGGCTATATCCCCGGCCCCGACATGGGCACCGACGAGGTCGCCATGGCCTGGGTGCGCGACGAGATCGGTCGCTCGGTCGGCCTCTCCAAGGTCCTCGGCGGCATTCCGCTCGATCAGATCGGCGCCACCGGCTACGGCCTCGCGGTGTGCGCCGAGGTCACCCAGGAATTCGCCGACTTCAAGCTCGAGGGCGCTCGGATCGTCGTGCAGGGCTTCGGCAACGTCGGCTCCCACGCGGCCCGCTATCTCCAGGAGCGAGGCGCGGTTCTGGTGGGCGCCAGCGACCTCGACGGCACGGTCTACGACCCCAAGGGCATCGACGTCGAGAAGCTGATCGAGGTCAAGAACGAGACCGGCCGCGTGACCGATTACGGCGCCGGCGAGAACCTCGGCGTGGACGCCTGGCAGGACATCGAGTGCGAGATCTTCGTGCCCGCCGCGCGCCCCGACGTCATCAACGAGAACAACGCCCTGCGCATGCGCTGCAAGGTCGTGCTCCAGGGCGCCAACATCCCGGTTACCGCCCGCGCCGAGCGCATCCTGCACGATAACGGCATCCTTTCGGTGCCCGACTTCGTGGCCAACGCCGGCGGCGTGATCTGCGCTTCGGTGGAGTACAAGGGCGGCAGCCAGAAGCGCGCCTTCGAGACCATCGAAGAGAAGATCAACGAGAACACCGCCGAGGTGCTCGAGCTGGCCCGCGCCCACAGCCAGATCCCCGCCGAGGCGGCGCTCTCGCTGGCCAAACAGCGCGTTGCGGAGGCGATGGCCTACCGCCGCTCACGCTAGATCCGGCAACCCGCGCGCAGCTTCGATTTCAGCTCAGGGCGGCTCCTCGCGCGGGGGGGCCGCCCTTTTGCGTGGATTTCGCGGCACGGCGGAGCCGACTTTTCGGGTTAAACTGTCGGCGCATTTCTACTCTCCGGAGTCCCGCCGGAAAACGCTTTTCAAAGGTTCGAGAAAGCCTTTGTCTGGCCTCAGCGTAAGCCGCCTCGACGTCCCGAGGCCGGACGCCACCGAGCGTGCTCCGCCTCAGCATGCGGATTTTCAAGTCTCCAGTCGAGCGAGCTGACGACCACTACCGGAGCGGGCGCTTCGAGAAGGCCGCCGAGCTCTACGTGAAGGCCGGACGCCTGGATCAGGCCGCTGAGATCTATTCCCGCGACCTGCACGACATCCCGCGCGCGGCGGAGATCTACGAGCTGGCGGGCAAGCCCCTCGAGGCCGGCCGGGTTTTTGAGGCCGCGGAGTTTTACCGCGAGGCGATTGCCAAATATCAAAGCGCGGGGGCTTTCCGGCGCGCCGCCGAAGCCTGCCTGCGCAACTCCCAGACCCTGCGCGCCGCCTCTTTCTTTGAGCAGGCGGAGATGTTCAGCAGGGCCTCGGAGTGCTATCTGGACGGTGGCGAGGTCGAGGGCGCCCTGCGGGCCCTCGGCAAGGAGTCCGACGAGCTGCGCTGCCGCCGAGCCGAGCGCAGCGACCCGATTCTCGACCAGCGCCTGCGCCTGCTCGACCTGCAGAGCGCCGAGCTTTACCAGCGCATCGGCAACCCCATGGAGGCCGCCCGCCTGCTCGCCAAGCACGGGATGCCGGAGAAGGCGGCGCCGCTCTTCGAGCGCGCTCGCGACTACGAGGCGGCGACCGAGTCCTTTCTCGAGGCCGGCCGCGAGACCCAGGCCCTGCGGCTGATCACGGAGCACGAGGAGGTGCGCGCCGAGCTGCGCGCCGAGGTCTATCTCAACGCCTCGAAGCCCCACGAGGCCGCGACCCTTTTCGAGCAGCTCGGCCAGTTCGCCGCGGCGGCGACCGCCTACGAGGCCGCGGACGAGATCACCCACGCCGCCGCGCTGTGGGAAAAAGACGGCTCCCACGCGCGGGCGGCCGAGCTTTTCTCCCGCGCCGAGCGGCCCTACGACGCCGCCCGCTGCTACGCCACGTCGGGCGAGCACGAGCTGGCGGCGGAAAATTTCGCCCGGGCCGGCTCGGCGCGCAACGCCGCGGACGCGTACTTAAGCGCCGACCTGCCGATTCGCGCCGCGGAAATGTATCTCGAGGCCGGGGAGCCCTCGGACGCCCTCGACACCCTGGCCGACCTCGCGCCCGGCCATCCGGGCTATCTCGATGCGTGCCTGCTCTTGACCCCCCTGTGGCTCGATGAGGGCGAGGTCGAAAAGGCGGGGGAGTGCCTCACCGCGATCAAGGAGGCGGTCAAAAAAGGCGGCGCAATTCTCGATCGGCGCTACGAAGTGCTCTACTGCCAGGCGCGCTATCTCGAGACCAAAGGGCGCTTCAGGGCGGCCGAGACCACCTACGCCAAGGTGCTGGTCGAGCAGCCCGACTACCGCGACGCCGCCGAGCGTCTGGAGGATATGCGCGGCCGGCTGACCGCCGACCCGTCCCTGGCCCAGGCCGCCGCCGACCAGGAGCTGACCGGGGTCACCCGCACCCTCGAGGCGGAGAGCCATTCGACCCAGCGAGTGCGCCTCAAGCCCTCGGCCGCATCCACCGGCGCCCTCAAGGGCAGCGACCGCGAGTCCAAGCCGCCGCTTCGGCCCCGGCGAGGCTCGCCGCGCTCCTCGAGCTCTTCGAGCACGTTCTCGAGCATCACCGAATTTCCGGCGGTGATTCAGGATCGGCTCGATCCCTGGTGGGACGGCGCCGACTTCCTGCGCGTCACCGAGAAGTCGAGCGGCGAAGAGCGGCTGATGGTCTCCTTCCCGATGGCGCTGGTGGGCGAGCGGGCGACGGCTTTCGAGCAGATCACCCGCCAGCTCCAGAGCCTGCGTCACGACGCGGTGCTCAAGCTCGAGGCCACCGAACGCGCCAGCGACAAGGTCCTGCTTTTCTACGAGGCCTACGAAGACGCTCAAACCCTGGAGTCCGCCCTCGCCGAAAACCGCGCGTTCACGCCGCGCGGCGCCCTGCACCTGATCGTGCAGCTGTGCGAGGCGCTGACCCGCGCCCACAAGCTCGGCCTGACCCACCAGTGGCTGTCGCCGCGCACGGTGCTGATCGATCGCGAGAATCGCTGCAAGATGACCGGTCTTGGCCTGCGGGAGTTTCTGGCCGGCGAAAATCCCACCAGCCAGGCCTACCTGAGCCCCGAGGTGACCGGCGACGGCGTGGTCGGGCCGACCAGCGACGTCTACAGCCTCGGCTGGCTGGCGGTGACCCTGCTCGAAGCCCAAATCCCGCGCGGCAAGGACCAATACGAGCCCGGCGACGTGCGCTGGCCGAGCGACGTGGAAAAGGCCGTGCCGTCCTCCCTGCGCTACTTCCTGGTGCGCTGCCTGGATCGCGACCCGCTGGCCCGCCCGTCGACCGCCGAGATGGCGGCGGCGCTCGCCGCCATCGGCTTTATCCCCGGACAGCTGCTGGACGACCGCTACCAGATCGTGCGCGAAATCGGCCAGGGCGGCATGAGCCGGGTCTACAGCGCGGTGGACCGCGAGCTGGGGGGCGACGTGGCGATCAAGACCGTTCTCACCCCGGCCCTCGGGCGCACCGAAGACGAGGAGCGCCTCTACCGCGAGGTGCAGATCAGCCGCCGCATCACCCACACCAACGTGGTGCGCGTGCACGATCTCGGGCGCTTTCCGGGCGGCATCTTCGTGATCATGGAGCTGCTCGAGGGCCCGGGGCTCGACGAGGTGATCAAGGAGGAGGCGCCCCTCGAGCCCGCCCGGGTCAAAGTCCTGCTCAGCGAGATCGCGGCGGCGCTCGGCGAAGCGCACCGCCTCCAGATCGTGCATCGCGACCTCAAGCCCGGCAACGTGATCCTGGTGGAGGGTCGGGTCAAGGTGCTCGACTTCGGCATCGCCCGCGCCAAGGACGACACCACCCATTTAACGCGCACCGGCGAGGTGATCGGCTCGCCTCTCTATATGTCTCCCGAGCAGATCCAGGGCCAAGAGCTCGACGGCACCTGCGACCTCTACGCCCTGGGCGTGATGACCTACACCCTGCTCACGGGTCGCGAGCCGTTCGCCGCCGACAGCCCCACCGCGGTGGTGCTCAAGCATCTGAACGAGCCGGCGCCCGACATCCGCTCCTTCCTGCCCGAGCTCGACCAGGCCTGGGTCGACGTTCTCGACAGGCTTCTCGCCAAACAGCCGTCGGAGAGATTCCAAACCGCCGACGCCCTCCTCGACGCGGTCGCTGATCTCCCCATATGATCGTTCCTCTATGCGTAAACTGCTTCTCTTCCTCACCCTGGTTATAGCTTTCGCCTCCGGTCACCTGATAGGCCAATGGCAAACCGTGCGCACCCACGCTCGCGCCGGTCTGCTCGGCGGCTCGGGCGAGGCGCCCGAAGAATCGCAGGCGGCGGAGATGGACCCCTCCTGGACCGAGCGAGAGCAGCCCCTACCCCGCACCGCCGAGGAGCCGATCCGCGGCCCCGGCGAGCCGCCCATGGTGCGCACCCGCCTCGAGACCACCCCGGGCGACGAGATGGCGCACCTCACGCCGGGCGAGCAGAGGGATATAAAGGCCTTCCGCGAGGTCAGCCCCTCGGTGGTCAACGTCACGTCGAGCACCTTCCGGCGCAATCTCTTTTCCATGGACGTGCGCGAGATGCCCCAGGGCACCGGCTCGGGCTTCGTGTGGGACCGCGAGGGGCACGTGGTGACGAATTACCACGTGGTGCGCGGCGGTCGGCGCTTCGTGGTCAGCCTGGGCGATAAGGATTATGAGGCGGAGCCCGTGGGCTGGGCGGAGCATAAGGACCTCGCCGTGCTGCGCATCGAGGCGCCCAGGGACGAGCTGGTGCCGGTGGAGCCGGGCATGTCGCAGAGCCTGGTGGTCGGCCAAAGGGTGCTGGCGATCGGCAACCCCTTCGGGCTCGATCAAACGCTCACCGTCGGCGTGCTGAGCGCCCTCGGCCGCGAGCTGCGCTCGCCCGGCGGCCTGCCGATTCGCGACGTGATCCAAACCGACGCCGCCATCAACCCGGGCAACTCCGGCGGACCGCTGCTCGACTCGACCGGGCGCCTGATCGGCGTCAACACCGCCATCTATAGCCCGAGCGGCGCTTCGGCGGGCATCGGCTTCGCGGTGCCGGTGGATACGGTCAGCCGGCTGGTGCCGCAGCTGATCCGCTTCGGCAAGCCGATCCAGCCGGGAATCGGCATCGATCTGCTCCAGGAGCGCTGGCGACAGCGCCTCTTCCCGCGCACCGCCGGCGCCGTGATCCTGCGGGTGCGTCCGCGCACCCCGGCCGCCGACGTCGGGCTGCGCCCCATGCGCGAAACCCGGCGCAGCTACGAGCTGGGCGACGTCATCGTGGCGGTGGGCGATCAGCCGATTCGCAGCAATGAAGACCTGGCCCTGGCCTTCGACGAGCTCGGGGTCGGCAAGCTGGCCGAGCTGACCGTAATTCGCAACCGGCGAGAAATCGAAGTCGCCGTCGAGCTCGTGCCCGTCAACCCCTGACGGCCCATGGTGCAGGTCAGCCGAACGCGCCAGCGAGAGTTGTCTCGCCCGCTCGAAGCGGAAAATCGCGGGCTTCCCCAGTGACCGAGATTCGCGAAGCCGAGCTGGCGCAGGTCACCCTCCAATCGATCGGCGACGGCGTGATCCGCATCGACGCCCGCGGCCGGGTGGGCTACATGAACCCGACCGCCGAGCGGCTGACCGGCTGGCGGCTGGCCGACGCCTCGGGACGCGACATCACCGAGGTCTATCCCCTGGTCTCCGAGACCACCCGAAGGCCGCGGGAGAATCCCGTGGTTGCCTGCCTGGCCGAGCGCACCACTCAAACCCCGGCAGGCCTCTTCATCCTGCGCGGCCGGCACGGCAAAGAGGCGACGGTGCGCGACTCCATCTCGCCCCTTCTCTCCCAGAGCGGTCAGCTGATCGGCGCGGTGGTGGTGTTCCGCGATCTCACCCACGTGCGCACCCTCGAGCGGCAGATGGCGTACCTCGCGAGCCACGACCCGCTGACCGGCCTTCTCAACCGCCAGGATTTTGAAATCTACCTCGAGGCCGCCCTCGACGCGGTGCGCAAGCGCGGCGAGCTGCACGCCCTTCTGCACCTCGATCTGGTGGAGCTGAAGCTGGTCAACGACTGCTACGGCCACGTGGCCGGCGACGAGCTGCTGCGCCAGATCGCCGAGCTGCTGCGTCAGGAGTCGGGGGAGCGGGCGGTGCTGGCCCGCCTGGTGGGCAGCGACTTCACGGTTCTGCTCGAAGGCACGGGCGAGAGACGGGCCCTCGCGGTGGCCCAGCGCATCCAGAAAAGGCTCGGCGAGTTTCGCTTCGTGTGGGCCAAACAGGCCCTGGAGATCGGCCTGCAGATCGGCGTCGTGCCGGTGGAGGCGAGCTGCCCGAGCGTCGCCCACCTGCTGCGCGCCGCCGACGCCGCCTGCCACCACTCCCGCCGCTCGGGCCGCGGGCGGGTCAACCTGCTCGATCACGGCGATCAGCTGATCGACGAGTACGAGGGGCAGCTGCACTGGGTGCAGCGCATTCGCCAGGCCCTCTCGGCGGACCGCTTCGTGCTCTACCACCAGCGGATCGAGGCCCTGGGCGAGCTGCCGAGCCTGCACGAGATCCTGATCCGCATGGTAGATGACGCCGGCCAGCCGATCGCCCCGGGCCGCTTCATCCCGATCGCCGAAAATCAC
This sequence comes from Acidobacteriota bacterium, assembly GCA_039027015.1. Classification (GTDB taxonomy): domain Bacteria; phylum Acidobacteriota; class Thermoanaerobaculia; order Multivoradales; family J023; genus JAUIJL01. The sequence continues at coordinate 16,960 of JBCCLG010000019.1, forward strand.
GACATGGCCCAGCTGATCGACCGCTGGGTGCTGCGCAAGACGTTCGAGCACCTCTCTGCGGAAAAAGACTTCTTGGGCGGCGATGGCCTGACCATCAACCTTTCGGGGCAGACCCTCTCGGACGAGGTTTTCCTGGGTGACCTGATCCACCACCTCGAGACTCAGCCCATCGATACCTCGCGCCTCTTCTTCGAGATCACCGAGACCCACACCGTGGCCAATTTATCGCGCGCCCTGCGCTTTATCCGCCGGCTCAAGGAGATGGGCTGCCGCTTTGTGCTCGACGACTTCGGCACGGGCTTCGCGTCCTTCGCCTTCCTGCGCAGCCTGCCGGTGGACGTGGTCAAGATCGACGGCCAGTTCGTGCGCGAGGCCACCCAGGACCCGGTGGCGCGCGCGATGGTGGCGTCGATCAACGAAATCTCGCACCTGATGGACCTCACCACCATCGCCGAGTGGATCGAGGACGACGACACCCTCGGGCTGGTGCGCGAGATGGGGGTCGACTACGCCCAGGGCTTCCGGCTGCACCGCCCGGCGCCCCTCAGCTGATCAGGCGAGCGCTCGGCGGCGGTCGCGGCTAGCGGGTCATCCACCACAGCTGAGGCCCGAAGAGCATGCCGGCGTGGGCGCTCCGGACGCGGCCTTCGGAGTCGATCACCACGGTGGTTGGAAGGCTGGTAACGCCGTAGGCCTCGGCCACCGCGCCGTCGACGATGAGCACCGGGTAGGGGATCGCCTTCTCTTCGATCGCGGCGCGCAGATCCTCGGGCGGGCTCTGCACGGAAAGGCCGAGCACGGCGACGTCGGGATTCTTGCGGGCGAAGCGGATGAAAGAAGGCAGCTCCACCCGGCACGGCGGGCACCAGGTGGCCCAGAAGTTGAGCACCACCGTGCGCCCCTTAAAGTCGGCCAGGCTGACCGGCTGACCTTCGAGGGTTTTGAGGGTGAAGGCCGGCGCCGCCTCGGGCAGCGAGGGGGCCCGCCAGCGGCCGACGGCGGTGGCGGAAAGAAAGGCCAGGGCGAAGAAGAGCAGCCAGTGGCGAAGCCCCTTGAGAATCTTCCTGGTCCGGCCCCGGCCCTTTGAAGAGGAAGAGGCGGACGCAGCTGCGGGGGCAGGGGCAGCGTGCGCCTGCTCACCCGCGCTCATCGATCCACCTGGGGCCGCCCGACGGCAGCTCTCGAGTCGAGCATGGCCCGCACCTTGTCGACCAGGGTCGGGCCGGTGAAGGGCTTTTGCAGCACCTCATGCTCGCCGTGGCTGAAGCCGTGCTGCTCCAGAAAAGATCCGGCGTAGCCCGAGATGAAGAGCACCGGCAGATCGCTTTGATGGGCCAGCAGCTGGCGCGCCAGCTCGGGGCCGCTCATGCCGGGCATGACCACGTCGCTGATCAGCAGATCGACGCGGCCAAAGCGCTGCCACATCTCGAGCGCGCTCGGCCCGCCGTCGGCCACCGCCACCCGGAATCCCTGGCGCAGCAGCTGCTGCTCGAGCAGGCGGCGCACCACGGGGTCGTCCTCCACCAGCAGCAGGGTCTCGTGACCGCCCGACTGCAGCGCCTCGGGAGCCGGCGCGGCGCGCTCCGCGGGCTCGTCGAGGCGCGGCAGGTAAACCGCCATCACCGTGCCGCGGCCCAGGGTCGAGCGGGCCTCCACGTGGCCGCCGTGGCGGCGCACCGCGGCGTAGACCATCGCCAGGCCAAGGCCGGTGCCGCGACCCACGTCCTTGGTGGTGAAGAAGGGCTCGAAAATCCGCCCGAGGGTCAGCTCGTCCATGCCCACGCCGGTGTCCTCGATCAGCAGCTCCACATAGGGCCCCGACTCCAGCTCCGGCGACCCTAGGCTGGTGACGTCGAGATCGACCGGGCGGGTTCTCAAGGTCAGGCGGCCGCCCCGAGGCATGGCGTCGCGGGCGTTGACCGCCA
>JBCCLG010000020.1:0-17832 GCA_039027015.1 Acidobacteriota bacterium
GCCGCCGATCACCGCCACGCGCCGACCCGTATAGGGGTAGGGCTCCTTGTAATAGTGAGTGACCCTAGGCTCGCTCTCCCCCGGCAGACCGAGCCGGTTCGGATGATCGAAAAAGCCCGTGGCCACCACCACCCGGCGGCACGGATGCTCGCCAAGCTCGGTGCGCACGGTGAAGGCGTCTTTCTCGCCCGCCACCGCCGTGACTCGCTCGTATAGGCGGACGTCCAGGCGTTCGGCTCGCGCCACGCCCTGGTAGTAGTTGATCGCCTCTTCGCGGGTCGGCTTATAGCGCTGGGTGGCGAAGGGATGGCCGCCGATCTCTATGAGGTCGGGCGTGGAGAAAAACTCGAGCTGGGTCGGATAGCCAACCAGCGAGTTGACCAGCGCGCCCTTCTCGAGCACCCGGGCGGTGAGCCCGTTTCTCTGCGCCTCAAGGGCGCAGGCAAGGCCGACGGGACCGGCGCCCAAAACGACGAGGTCGACGGCGTCGAACGTTTGAGAGTGGCCGCTGCTCATGGCCGAAGAGTACCACCGGCCGCCTCGGCCGAGCTCTTGACGCGTCGCCGAAGGAGGGTCCTCCGGGGGCTTCAGGAGCCGTCGCCGTCGGCCGTCTCGGGGGCGAGAAGGGCCTCGAGGCCCTGCCGCGCGTCCACCCGCTCTGGATGATCCTCCGGAAGCGTCAGGCGCTGGATCTCGAGAGCCTGGCGAAAGAGGCTCTCGGCCTCGTCGGTGCGCTTCTGATCGGCCAGGATCATGGCCAGCCGGCTGTAGCCGTAGGCCACCTCGGGGTGGTTTTCGCCAAGGCCTTCCTTGAGCATCTCGATGGCTTCTAAATACAGCCTCTCGCCCTCGCCGTAGGCGCCGGCGAGTCTTTTGGCCTCGGCGAGGTTCTCCATCGCCATGGCGACATAGGGATGCCTCTCGCCGTAGTTCTTCACCTGGTACGCGAGAAAGTCCTGGAGCAGGGGCTCGGCCTTCTTGAAGCGGCCCTGATCGAGGTAGAGCGAAGCCAGGTTGTTCTGCACCACCATGAGATCCTGAGTGGGGGCTTCGTCATAGCCTGAGACGCTCTCGAGAACTCTCTTGTAGAGCTCCTCGGCCTCGCCGGGCATACCGAGATCGCTCAACACGTTGGCCAGGTTGACCCGGGTCATGGCGGTTTTGTAACGCCCCTCCGGAAGGGCCTTTTCGCGCACCGCGAGGCACTCTTCCAAGAGATCTCGCGCCACCTCGGAATTGCCCAGGGTGGCCTCGAGGGCGCCGAAGATCTGCAGGGTGTCGCCGAGGTCCGGGTGGTCGGAGGGAAGCAGCTCACGGCGGATCGACAGCGCCTCCTCCAGCAGCTCCCGGGAGCTGTCGTAGAGGCCGAGCTTGCGATAGACGTCGGCGATGGTGCTGGCAAAGCGGGCTCGGGCCAGGGGCTGGTCTTCGAACTCATGCCGCAGGCTCTCCGCCGCCCGGTCGATCAGCTCGCGGGCTGTCACCGTGTTGCCCTGCTGGAGCCCGGGATCCGAGAGCGCGAAGAGGTTGACCAGAAAGTCCTTGGTCTCTTCGGTTTCGGCCTGCGCCTGCTGGGCCTTCTCGAGCGACTCCTGGGCCTCCTGGCGGGCGAGCTGGGCCGCCTCGGCCTCTCGATTGGCCCGCCGGGCCTCCACGGTGCGCGCCAGCAGCCCTGCGCTTAACGTCAGCAGGACCAGCGCCGCCGCGGCCACCGTACCGGCCCGCCGGCGGATGAACTTGGCGGCCCGGTACCGGGCGGAGGGAGGGCTCGCCTCCACGGGCTGATGGTTGAGGTGACGCTCGATGTCGAGGCTCAGCTCGGCGGCCGAGTCGTAGCGCTCGGCGCGGTCTTTGGCGATGGCCTTGATGACGATCCAGTCGAGGTCGCCACGCAGGGATCGGCGGATGCCGCCGGGATCGGCCTGGCGCCTTTCGGCCACCGCTTCCCTGGCGTCCGGCGGCAGCTTTTCCCAGCGCGTGCTCGGCTCTGCAGGATCCTCCGAGGCGATGCGCCGCAGGACCATCAGCAGGTTGGTCTTGGCGTCGTCGAAGGGTCGGTGGCCGACCAGCAGCTCGTAGAGCAGGATGCCCAGGGAGTAGACGTCTGACCGGGTGTCGACATCGGCGTTCGAGTCGCCGACCCCGGTGGCCTCGGGCGCCAGGTAGGCGGGCGTGCCGACCACGCGATCGACGGTCAGCAGGGTGTGGTCGACCAGAGGCCGATCGAGGGCCTTGGCGATGCCGAAGTCGATGATTTTCGGCACCGGCTTGCCGGAGGCGAGGGAGATCAGGATGTTGGAGGGCTTGAGATCGCGGTGGATCAATCCCTTTTGATGGGCGTGCTGCACGCCCGCGCAGACCCGGCGAAAGAGGCGCAGGCGCTGCCTGAGCGAAAGGCGATGCTGGTCGCAATACTCGGTGATCGAGGGGCCGTCCACCAGCTCCATGGCGAAATAGGGATGGCCTTCCTGGGTGGCCCCGGCCTCGTAGATTTGGGCGACGTTGGGGTGCTGAAGGCGCGCCATGGCCTGGCGCTCGGCCTCGAAGCGAATCTTGCCGGCCTCGTCGAGGAAGGTGGAGCGCGCGACCTTGAGGGCCACCTGGCGGCGCACGGGCTCGAGCTGCTGGGCGAGAAAAACGCTGCCCATCCCCCCTTCGCCGAGCAGCTTGAGGATGCGGTAAGGCCCGACTTTCTCGGGATGGGAGGCGGGGTCTTGGTCGGCGGCAGGTTCCGCGGCGCCCGCGTCTGGACCCGCGGGCTTCCGCCTGGCCGCATCGGGCTGCGGGCTTTCCACCCGCGTCCGATCGGGATCTCCGGATCGGGCGTTTCCGGGGTGGGAATCTCCCGGCGCGGCGTTCCCGGGATCAGGGGCGGGACGGTTCGAAGTCTCGTCAGCGGACATTCTGGGGCCAGAAGGGGATGATGGGATGGATCGAGGGAGCCCGTTGGGCCCGGTGCGAGTGTACCGCTTTCGGGCCTGCCTGAGCGCCGGCCCCGCCGAGGACGAGCGACGCTCAAGATCCTCAAAAGGACCGCCGGGAGACGTGAATGCGGGCCTTTCTGGGACGAGCGGTCTTTTCACCCGCCGGGCCGAGGCCTAGACTGGCGGGATGGCTGGGCCCGATTCACCCCGAGAAGAGGCGCGCGGCGGTGATTTCTTCCGGGTGATGGGGATCGGCGCCGCGGCCTGGGCGCTGCTGGCGGCGGCGAACTCAGGCGCCATCTACGCCGATCTCACGCGCGCCGGCAGGCCCGCGTCGTGGTTCGGGCTGTGGCTCGACTACCTCGCGTTTTACTCGCCGTGGCTGCTCCTCACCCCCGTGGTCTTCGAGTGGGTCGAGCGCTTCCCGCTCGCCGCCGGCGGCTGGCGGCGAAGCTGGCCGTGGCACCTCTCCTTCGTGATCGGCTGGACGCTTTTCTACATCCCCACGGCGGCGGTGATTTTCAGCTGGGTGACCCACGGGACGCCGGCTCTGTGGCGAGAGAGCTTCGCCGCCATTCCGCTCAACGCCTGGGTTTTGGACTCGGTTTTCCTGTTCGCGCTCGTCGCTATCGCCACCTCCCGCAGCCTCGCGCGCGCGGCCCGCGAGCAGGAGCGTCACGCCGCCGGCCTGGCCCTCGACAACGCGCGCCTGGCGGCCGATCTCTCGGACGTGCGGCTCCAAATGCTCAAGGCGCAGCTCGAGCCGCACTTTCTCTTCAACTGCCTCAACTCGATCACCGCCCTGATCCGCAGCGGCGAGCCCGACACCGCGGTGCGGTCGGTCTCGCTGCTCAGCGAGCTGCTGCGCTACGCCACGCGGGCCGCGAGCCGGGAGTTGGTGTCCCTCGAGGAGGAGATCGACTTCCTCGACGCCTATTTGGGATTCCAAAAGCTGCGCTTTGGCTCTCGTTTGAACACGGATTTCTCGATCGATCCCGACGCCAGCCCGGCGTTCGTTCCGCCGCTGATTCTCCAGCCCCTGCTGGAGAACGCCATCCGGCACGGCGTCGAGCGTTTGGAGGGTCCGAGCCGAGTGCGCCTGGAGGTGCGCTCCCTGGAGGATCGGCTGGTGGCGGAGGTCCACAACGGTCCGGAGGAGAAGCAGGCGCCCAGGCTCGCCGCTCCACACCCGCTCGCCTCCCTGGATCCAATCGGCTCGCCAGAGGAAGAGGCGCAGGACTCCAGGTCCGGTCTCGGCATCGGTCTCGCGAACACCCGTCAGCGCCTGCGGGTGGTCTACGGCGAGGCGGCGCGCCTCGAGCTGGAGAGCCTAGCGGGCGATCGGCACACCACCCGTCTGATTCTGCCCAGGGAGCTGCCGTGACGGGCCGATCCGCGCAGGAAGGCGCGCCGCCGATTCGCGCCCTGGTGGTGGACGATGAGCCCCTGGCCCGGGTCAATCTCGAGGTCTTGATCGCCGACCACCCGGGCTGGCGGGTGGTCGGCCTGGCGGCGAGCGGCCGCGAGGCCCTCGGCGAGCTCAAGCGCACGGCGCCCGACGTCCTCTTTCTCGACATCCGCATGCCGGGGCTCAGCGGTATCGATCTCGCTCGTTCCCTGGCCACTCTGCCGGACCCGCCGCTGGTGGTTTTCGCGACCGCCTTCGAGCACCACGCCATCGAGGCCTTTGAGGTGGAGGCCGCCGACTACCTGGTGAAGCCCTTTGTGGCGGAGCGCTTTGCGCAAACGCTCAGGCGTCTCGAGCGTCGACTTCGGCGGCGCGAGGAGCGTCGCCGAAGCGAAGGTCCTCCCGAAAAGTCTCGTGGGAGCGGCCATCCCGAGGGCGACGGGTCACCCCAGGCGCCTTGCCTGGCGGTGCGCTCGGTCGGCCGCGTGCGCCTGGTGGAGATCGCCAGCATCGAGTGGATCGCGGCGGCCGGCAACTACGTGCGTCTCTACCTCGCGGACGCCTGCTATCTGCACCGGGCGACGCTGAGCTCCCTCGAGCGGGAGCTCGATCCGAAGAGCTTTCTGCGCATCCACCGCTCGACCATGATCCACCGGGCCCAGGTCGCGGAGCTGCGCACCTCGGTAGCGGGGCGCTATCTGGTGGTGCTCAAAGACGGCACCGAGCTCGAGATCTCCCAGCGCTTCAAGCAGCGAGTCTTCGCCGAGCTGGTTGGCTAGGGCCGCGGAAGCGAGGGGCGTGAGCGCGAGCGCGGGGCCGAAGTCGCTGCTCCCACCTTCCCAGGCGCTCGTCCCTCGGCTGGCCGCGCGGATCCCAAGCCGTCTACCGCCTCTTTCGCGCGCTGCCTAATCTGGCGTTCGCAGCGTGAGGCGGGCCCCCGCCCGCTCCCAGAACGATACCGATAGAGGCGCAGCCGCGGCGAGGAGCAATTCCCTCTTCGCTGCGGCGAGAAGCCCGCGAGGAGACGAGCATGAACGCATACGCGAACGATCCACCGATTCTCAACCGGCCCGAGCGGGGGCCGGAGCCCCGGCGGCTCATCGCGCTCGTGGCGGCCGCCGCCGCGGCTGCGACGCTGGCGAGCGCCGGCTTGACGCACGCCCAGTCCACCGACTTTCTCGAGCCCGACGCCACCGCCGTGCGGATTCTCGAGGGCGAGCAGGTAGGCGACTTCTTTGGCTGGGTGACGGCAAACGTGGGGGATCTCGACGGCGACGGCGTCGAGGAGATCCTCGTGCCGGCGATCGCCTTCGACGGCTTTTCGGGTCGAATCACCCTCTACTCGGGCGCCGACGGCAGCGTCGTGAACGACGTGGTGGGGCCGGCCGGCTCGGCCTTCGGCTACTCGGTGGCCTCCGCGGGCGACGTCAACGGAGACTCGATTCCGGACTACATGGCCGGCGGCGGCCAGACCCAGGTTTTTTCCGGCGCCGATCACGCCGTGCTGCTCGACGTTTCCGCCACGGTGGGCTTCAGCGACGGGGTTCACGGCGCCGGCGGGGATCTCGACGGCGACGGCCGGGGCGATCTGGTGGTCGGCTCCCAGGGCTTCGGCGCGAACGCGGGCCGCGTTTTCGCACTCTCCGGCAGCGACGGCGCGGTGCTGTGGACCCGAGACGGCGCCGCGGAGGGCGACCTGCTGGGTTCCGCGGTGGGCGCCTTGGGGGACGTCGATTTCGACGGCGTGCCCGACGTGGTGGTCGGCTCCTCGGGAGCGGGGCCCTCGGGCGGGGGAGAGGCGCTGATCCTGAGCGGCGTCGACGGCTCGGTGATCCACACGCTGCGTCCCTTTGACCCCTCGATCGCCAGCGTCTTCGGCTCCTTCTTCGCCTCGGGTGCGGGCGACTTCGACGGCGACGGAGTCGGGGACGCCTATATCGGCGATCTCGACGAGGGGGTCGGCGAACGGGCGAGCACGGGCGCGGCCTACGTTTTCTCGGGCCGCACGGGTCGCAGGATCCACTACATCCGCGGCCTCGAGCCCGGCGAGGGCTTCGGCCTGGGCCGCGGCATCGCCGACGTCAACGGCGACGGGCGGCGGGATCTGGTGATCGGCGCCTTCAACAACAGCCGCGGGGCGCCGGCCGGCGGCGCGGCCTACGTCTTCTCGGGGCGCAGCGGCGCGCTGCTGAGAACGATGACCTCGACCCTCGAGAACGACAACTTCGGCGGCGACGCCGTCGCCGCCGGCGACGTGGATCTCGACGGCCTTCCGGATTTTGTGGTCACGGCCCCGGGCCGCAGTTTCGTGGGCCTGGCGCCTGGCCGTACCTTCGTGGTCGCGGGCACCGTCCTGCCGTGCCCGGCGGATCTCACCGGCGACGGCTGGGTGTGGATCCGCGATTTCATCCGCCTGCGCTACGCCTTCGGCAGCGACCGCGAGGACGCGGACCTGAACGGCGACGGCACGGTCGATAGGGCCGATCTCAAGATTCTCCTGCGCGACTTTGGACGCTGCCCGCCGGGCTTCCCGCACTGAACGAAGGGAAGAGCCCGAGCGAGTGGATCTTGCGGATTTCCTCCGGCATCGGAGCGTCTTCAGTAGAATCGCGTTCTCGCAACTACCGTCCACGGGGCCCTCGACCGCCGCAGCTCGGGGGCCCGCCGGCGCAGAGCCCTGGCCGGTCACGGGACGCCTTGCTTTCGGAGGATTCCCATGCCCTCGCCGCTCTTCTCTTTCTCCGCGCGGCCTCCATCTCCGCAGAAGCCTTCGTCCGCGCTGAGCCGGCGAGTAGGGCGCCCGGATTCGGCGGCTTTGGTTTTGCTGCTGGTGCTGCCGCCGCTGCTGCTCATCGGCTCGGTCGTTGCGAACGCGGCGCCGGTGGCAGAGCCCGAGATACTCTGGATCACCCTCGGGCGCGACGCCTTCGAGGCTCTCCAGCGCGACGGCAACTTCTTCGTCGACCACCGCCCGATGCGCAGCGAGGGTGAGGTCGGCGACGTCGTCATGACCCGCGTTCGGGCCGTGGACATGGATCGCCTGGCCCTTCTCACCCACGAGGGCTTCCACCGCTGCCCGGGCTTTGTGGTGCACGGCAGCGAGGCCGAAGCGCTCGCCTCGATGGCCATGGCCGCGACCGCGACCGGTCCTCTGCGAGGCCAGGTGAGCTACCAGATCGCCCATGAGGAGGCGGTGAACCGAATCGCGCCCGACGTTGACGCCGACCTCATCCTGGAGACGATCACCCGGCTCTCTACCGATTTTCCCAACCGGTATTACACCCATCCTTCAGGCCGCAGCGCGTCGCTCTGGATCCGCGATCTCTGGCAGGGCTACGCGGGCTCGCGGAGCGATGTGCAGGTGGAGCTCTACGAGCATCCAAACTGGCTCCAGCCCTCGGTGATCCTGACCATCCAGGGCACCACCCGGCCCCAGGAAGTGGTGGTTTTGGGCGGACACCTCGACTCCATCGCCCAGGGCAGCTCGGATCCGGACTTCAGCGCGCCCGGCGCCGACGACAACGCTTCGGGCATCGCGGTGCTGAGCGAAGCGATCCGTGTGCTGATGGAAGACGGCTTCCGCGCCGGCCGCACCGTCAAATTCATGGGCTACGCGGCTGAAGAAAGAGGCCTTCTGGGGGCCCAGGAGATCGCTCAGGATTTCGTGGCCGATCCTCTGAACGACGTCGTGGCGGTGATGCAATTCGATCTTTCCGCGTTCAACGGCTCGGTGGAGGATATGGGCCTGCTCTCCGACTTCACCAACGGCCCGCTGACCGCCTTCGTCGGCCAGCTGGTGGACGCCTATCAGCCGAGCCTGCAGCGCATCTCCACGGCCTGCGGCTACGGCTGCTCCGATCACGCGGCCTGGCACAACCGGGGTTTCCCCGCGGCCATGGCGGTGGAGGCGCGCTTCGGCGAGCACAACCAGCTGATCCACACGACCTCGGATACCGTGGCGACGATCGGCAACTCGGGCGATCACGCCGCCAAATTCGCGCGCCTGGCGGTGGCCTTTGCGGTGGAGATCGGCCTCGACGGCAGCCCGGGGCTCGTTTTCGCGAGCAGCTTCGACGGCGGCACCCTCGAAGAGTGGTCCGCGGTACAGCGTCCGGAGGAGGATGGCTGAACCCGGCCTGGAGGCGCGCTGGCCTCCCGAGACGCTAACGGTCCGCTAGGGAGGCCGCGGGCGCTGCCGGCGAAGATGTGCGAGGGCGTCCTGTGTCGGCGGTTCTAGATTCGCCGAGCATGAGGCCCAGGGCCACGGCCACGAGAATCACTGCCGCCGTTGCGGCAATACCGCCTTCGGGCCCAAAGGATCCTCCGGCCCACAGGCTAGGGGCGTCGACCGAGAGTTCCAGGAGAGCTGAGTCAGGCCGTCCGCCGCTGACGGGAAAGCCATAGAGGGGACCCATCGCCACGTTCCAGCCGAGGTGGGCTCCTACCGCCGGCCACAGGCTGCCGGTTCTGCGCGTAATCCACGCCAGGGCGCAGCCAAGAAGAAAAAGGTTGATAAAGCCTAGGAGCTGCCCGCCCGGGTTGCCCACGTGCATGAGCGCAAAAAGGGCTGATGAACCCACAATCGCTAACGCTCCACTCGCGCGTTCTCCCATCCAGGAAAAGCCTTCGAGGAGATTCTTCAGAAGAGAGCCTCGACAGAGCATTTCCTCATAGAGCGCCGAGAGCGCAAACCGGCTGACCGCCATGCCGAGACCTAGGGCTGCTGCCGCCGCTGGAGCTCCCTGGGGGCCATCGTTCCCGAGCTTGCCCGCCAGGAAGGCAGCTAGAACCAGGGAGGTGATGACTCCGAAGGAGACGGCGGCCCCCGTGAGCAGATCTCGCCAGGCCCGCTCAGGCCGCAGGCCCAGCGCCGAGACTTGCCGACGGTCGATGACGCTGCTCACCAGCCAGAGGCAGAGCAGAGCGAGAACCAGGTAGATCCAGCGAACGGTACCCGACTCGAGGCGGAGAGCCGGACCCACGATGGAGTATGCCAGTGCAGAAGCCGCGAGGGTAAAAACCAGAAGCAGCACAATGCGAAAGCCCGCCCTCAGCCGCTTCTCGCCGGAATTCCAGAATGGACTCGACCATCTCATCTCAAAGTACACCTTTGGGAGTGTCGCCGAGGGCCGCCTTGTCGTTGCGGCATCTCAGCCGTCGAGAGGCGTTTCCGAGGGTTAACTGAGGGCCTCCGCCAGCGCTGCCGGCGTTGGAAAGCGCCAGAGAAGGTCGGCATCCAGCTCTTTGTCGATCTGCTGGCCGAGATGGTCGGCGAGCAGGACGCCTGTGACCGAGTCGATTCCGTAGGCGGCAAAGCGCTGGTCGAAATCGATCTCCTCGGGACGAACCCCCGCCTCCTCGGCCAGCCACTTCGCAATCCATGACCGGTACTCCAAAACCGAGGGGGAGGCGCTCGAGTTCAAGGAAGCTTCCTGAGCCGAAGTCGGCTGGCTTGGCGCGGTCTCGGGCGACTCGCTCGTGGAGGCCTTGAATGCGGGAGCCGGCGCCCGGTCGGCGGAGACCTCGATCGGATTCCGATCTCGACCGGGTCGCCGGGAACTGGCGCCAGCTTCCGCCCCCAGCGGACTCGGAGATTCAGTCATTTCTCGGAGCTTTGGGATTGCGGGGGAGGTGCCGACATCGGACGCTGGCGGACCCAGCCGTGCAGCGTGAGAATCGATCGTTTGCTTCAGCTCATCAAAAGAGACTCGGGAGCCGTTCTTGGCTTCGGCCAAGGCCGAGTGAAGAGTCTGCTCAAAGCGCCTTTGAGCCCAGGACCCGGCTCGAGCGAGGGCCGCTGCCTCGCCTGGCCCGGGGGCCGTGGCCCGCTCGGTTGAAGACCGCAGCAGGGCCCACTGGAAGAGTTCGCCCAGATGCTGCTGGAGCCACTGCTTCCGCTGTGGCCTCGAGGCTTCGAGCTCGAGCGCCGCGCTGCTCAGAATTCTTTGGCCTTCGCTCAGGCTCTCCGCGGTCGATCCTGGGATCAACCACCGCTCGATCGCTTCGGGACGATTTTCCAGCCTGCTCCCGAGGTAGGCGGCGAGAGTCTCGGTGGTCCCTTCGTAAATCCTGAGCAGCCTCGCGTCTCGATACAGGCGGGGCACCTCACTCGACTCGAGGTAGCCCCGCGCCGCGTAAGTCTGCATCAACGAGTCAGCGGCCTCGCCAGCGAGTCGGGCGCCGGCGTTCTTGGCGGCCGCCGCTGCGTCAACGGCCTCTTCCCAAGAGTCCTCGAGGCGATCCGCGATCTCGCGGCAGAGGGCATCGAGAGCCGTGACGGAGGCCTCCATTTCGAGCAGCCGGGTCTGGGCTACCGGGTGCTCCAGAAGGCTGCCGGTTGATATTTCGCGACCCGCTGCAAAGCGGCCGGCCATCACCAAAGCCCGGGAGATCAGGCCCGCTGACGCGGCCGCTAGGCCGAGGCGACCGCGAACGAAGGCCTGCTCGGCGATTCCGATGCCGTCGCCGACCTCTCCCAGAAGGTCAGCGGGGCGGACGGGAACCTGGCTGAGCCGGACCGAGGCCTGGGAGATCGATCGGACGCCGAAGGTGGGAATCTCGGGCCCGATCTCAACTCCGGCCCGGTGTCGATCGACCGAAAAGGCGCTCACGCCGCTCTCTGTTCTGACGAAAATCACAACGTTGTGGGCCCAGCCCGCGGAACCGACCCAACGTTTTTCCGCGTCGAGGGTCCAGCCGCCGAGGCCGTCGGGACGGGCGCGGCTCATCATGCCCCGCGGGTCGGAAGCCGAAGCCTCCTCGCTCAACGCGAAGCAGGTCAAGACCCGTCCCCGCGCTATTTCAGGCAGCACGCTCTCCCGGACCTCAGGATGGGCGTGGGAGGCGAGGACCTCGGACCCCAAGGCATTCTGGCCGAGAACGAGAGTCGTGAGTCCGAGATCGAGGGACCCCAGCTGCCGGTAAACCTCGACGGCTTCGCGATCGCTCAATCCGAGACCTCCCTGCTGCTCGGTCAGCCGCAGCGCAAAGAAGCCGCGGGATCCGAGGTCGAGCAGGACCTGAGGGCCGAGGGCTCTGGCTTCGTCCATCTGGCGCAGGTCGAGGTTGGGGCCCCAAACGCGCAGCCACTCGATAAGGCTCTCGGCCCTGGCCGAACGCCCGTCGGTTTCGGTCTGGTCTTTCGGCGCGGGCGCCGCGTTCTGGACGGTCTTCTGGCCAGGCCGATAGCTGGAAAGGATTTCGAGAGCGCCCTCATCAAGGGCGCGGCGGCAGGCGTGTCTCTGAATTTTGCCGCTCGAAGTCTTCGGAAGCGAGCGCTTGGGAATGAGGGTCACGCTTTGGGGAGCGACGTCGTGGAATTCGACGATGGATTCGAAGATTCGCTGGGCGACTCCCGGGCTGTCGGCGGACTGCACCTCGGCGATCAGGGCGACGCCTTCGCCATCGTCAGGCGAATCGACCGAGAAGGCCGCGACACACCCTGCACGAACGGCCGGATCAGCGGACTCGGCAGTGAGCTCGAGATCCTGCGGATAGAGGTTTCTGCCTCGGATGATGATCAGATCCTTGAGGCGGCCCGTCACGTAGAGATCGCCGCGATGCAGAAAGCCGAGATCACCGGTTCGCAGGAATCTCCTTCCTGGGCCCTCGAGCTCAATGAAAGTCTCTTCGCTTTCAATCGGCCTCATCCAATATCCCTCGGCCAGGCAGTTTGAGCCGACCAGGATTTCGCCGACCCTTAGGTCCGGCAGCACCTCGAGGGAGTTGGCGTCTACGATCTTTAGCTCGACGCCGGGCGCCGCGACGCCACAGCTGACGATGGTGCGTCCTTCAGGCTGGATCAACGCGCGTCCGCTCTTCTCCAGCACCTCGGGGTCGACCTGGAGCGACCTAAACGGCTTATCGACCTCTGCTGCGCTGACCAGGAGGGTCGCCTCCGCGAGGCCATAAGAAGGGGTCAAGGCCTTCGCCTGAAATCCCGCAGGCTCGAGTCTGCGGATAAATTCCTCCACCACGGCGTAGCGAATGGGCTCCGCCGCGTTGTAAGCCATGCGCCAACTCGAGAGATCGAGATCGGCAAAATCAGCGTCCTTCTGTCGCAGCGCGAGTGCGAAGGCGAAATTAGGACCGCCGCTGTGGGTAATGCGATTCTTGCTGATGACCTCGAGCCATTTTCGCGGCGCTCGCACCAGGTCCGAAGGCGCCATGCGCCAGCAGCGGTAGCCGAGGTAGACCGGAAGAAGATTGCCGTGAACCAGGCCATCATCGTGAAAGTCCGGTACCCACATCAGCGCGCGAGTCTCTCGCTCCCGATAGTCCCAGCCCCCGCGCAGGCACTCGAGCTCTCGCATGATGCTGACGTGGGTGATCATCACGCCCTTGGGTGAGGCGGTCGAACCCGAGGTGTACTGCAGGAAAGCGAGGCTCTCGGGTTTCGGATGACCCGTGTAGCTGGGGGCCTCCCGACCGGCCTCGAGGAGTTCATCCACCGTGACCATGGGCGGGATTTTCTGCGTGGCAAAGTCGGCGGCGGCGGACCTGAAAGACTCCGTGGTCACGATCAGGGCAGGATGTGCGTCTTCGAGGATCGCTCGCAGGCGCGGGAGCGTTCTCGCGAGGCGACGCGGATCCGGCAACGCGGCGGGAACGGCGATCGCTCCGGCGAAAAAGCAGCCGAAGAGGGACCGCGGAAAGCCCGGGCCGGGCTCGAGCATCAGGATGACGCGCTGGCGAGGCGTGATTCGGCAACGCAAGGCCCGGGCTATGCACTCGGCGTCATTCGCGAGTTCTTCAAAGGTGAGATCGGGTTTTTCCAGGTTGCCAACGAAAGAAAGCGCGATGTCATGACCGTGGTCGGACGCTCTCCTCTTGAGCACGTCCACCAGAGTCTGGCCTGCGGCGCCGGTAGCCGGCGTCGAGCTGTCGATTTGGGTCGTGGTGTAGGGCGCCATGATGATTTAGCCCTGGGGTTGCGGACTGGTCAATCGGGAGGTCACAGGGGTCCGGGCTGTCTCTTGGAGCAGGTCGAGAATCTCGAGGCGGGAGAGTTCCGTCAGGATGTCGCTGCGAGAGAAGCCGGCGCGTTCGAGGTTATGAACGAGACGTCCAAGCGGTGTACCGCGGTACAGTCGCTCCAGCATCTTCCGGCTCAGGGGCGAAGCGAGGAAGAAGCGGAATCCCTTGGCGTCCACGAAGAGTTCGTGTCCCCGCATGCTCAAGACCGCGGCGTGGCTGGGGTCCACCGCCAGGGAGAGCGTCCCGGCGTCTAGCTGGGCCTCGAAGCCCTCGAAGGCGCGTTTCTGCCTCGCCAGAGCGCCCTGATCGAGTTTGGGCGGCGAAGCCAGCCATTTGTAGAAGTGGGGCCACATCTCCCACTGTGTAGGATGCTGACGGATGACGTCTTCGAGCTGAGCGTAGAGCTGGGAGAGCGCCCGGACTTCAAAATCCTTGCGTCCTTCTCCCTCTTCCGGAACGATCGGATCGAAGTAGTGGAGCTCGGGTCGACCGCTGGGGCCCCAAACGGAGATCAGCGGAAGAATCGGCGCCCCGGTCCGATACGACAGATAGGCAACGCCGCCCCTCACAAAAACCTGGCGGCCGAAGAACTCAAGCTGCATAGAGCCTTTGAGGGTTTGCTCTTCACCGCCCACGCCGATGTTGCCGTCGAGATCAAACATAACTGCCCCTCCCGATTTGAGCGTGCGCACCATTTTGAGGGCGCAAGTCGGCTCTTCGACGGGAAGGAGCGTCAAAGCTCGAGCCGCGTCGACCTGCGGGCCCTCGCCAAGATCTTCTATGACTCTGTCGATCCAGTCTTGTCCTTCGTCGATGAATTGTTCCGTCATAGCGGCCATCAGATCACCCACGCGACCCGAGATCTCGGTAAAGCTGTAGCGCTGCGGCCCAACGTGCTGGCCAGCGACCACCAGCCCTTTGCCCATGCTGAGTGCTGTCTCCAGCGCCTCCTGATTGTGGACGTCGAAGCCTCGCCAAATCTTCGGCGTCTTGTAGAGGGCCGTGTTGCGCAGATAGTCAGCGACGCCCTGCAAAGCCATCAGCCTCTGGCGTCCTACCCCGTGGGTTTTGGAGAAGGCAAGAAAGAGGTTGATCCGATTCGCCTGGTAGGTGTTGGCCAGGCGCTGCATAAACCACTTCTTTCTCGGATAGAGAGCCGCCCGATATCCGAGAGTGGGCAGGGCCAAAACCCGGCGACTCAGCCGGGCCGCGTAGCTGTTTCCCGGGGCGCGAACGACTCCTCGCGCTCGTGCAGTGCCGGGCGAGGCGTTCTGCGGATGCGTGTCGTGGCTTTTGGACATATTCACTCCTCAGGGTTTCAGTGGGTTGCGGAGTAGGCCCTCTGTAGAGGCTTTCGGGATCGGCGGATTCAGCTTTGGAGCACCAAATCGATAAAGACGTGAAGAATGGCAACGACCAACACGTCAAGGCGGCGATAGATCACCGAGATCACGAAGAAGGCCACGGCTATGCTGAATACGATGACGGCGGTGGCTTCCGTGAATCCCATCCCCAGGCTGTTCAGGTAATAGGGATATTTGACGACCCCATAAAGAACGGCGCAGATCGTGGTGGCCCACTTGGGACTTAAGACACCCGCAAGCCGATAGAAAAGGAAGCCTATGCCGGCGAACTGAAGGAGGCTTTGAAAAGCCTTGATCGGATCGAAGGTGCCTAGGAGGCTGACCGCCAACGGCAGATCGTCAACTCGCCCCAGCGCCACGAGAAAGGTCGCCATACCGAGGATGGACGCTCCGACGCCCCACAGCATTTTTTTCCACCAGGCTTCCGGAACGAGAAGGCACGTTTCGGGACCTTGCCTGCGCCATAGCAGGACGAGGACGATAGGAGACCAAATGACCAGGAGGCTGAGGATGAAGGTCGCCCCGCCAAAGGCCCCGGCAGGCAGAATTCCGACGGTGTTGTAGACCACGTTGAGGCCGACAACCGCGAGAACGGCTCCCACCGCCACTCCGAAGTCGAATCGCGGGCGGTCAGGCGTTTGTGACAGGCGGGGGGCATGCCACAGCTGGGGCGCGGTCGCGGTCGCCGCAAAGAGAACCCCGAGGGGAACCGCGTAGGCAGCGAAGGTCGCAAAGTAGCGAGGAAAGTCGAACTCCATCTCGGAATGTCCGCTCAGTCAGAGAGCGCAAACGCGGGTTCGTTGGTGCGGATCTGCTCAGCCCAGTCGATCATGTCGCTAGCGCGCAGAGTTGCGAGGATCTCGACAAGAACCCGCTCCTCAAGCCGGGTTTGCGACTTCAGCAGGCTGATATTTAAACCCTTTTCATCCGCTCTGCTGAGCGCTTTGGCGACCGCAGAAACCTCTGCTTTCGCAACCAAAATCCTGCCGGTCTTAGCTTCGGCGAGCACCTGATGGGCGCCGAGATCAAAGGAACCGGCCTTTCCGTGGAGCCATCGCGCTGCCAAACCGGAGCCGAGGCGTCGCTCGACACTCCGCCGACTCGACTCGAGAGCGGCCTTTTCGAGTGGGGAAGCGCCTAGCAACCAGCGGTGAAAGTAGATCAGATGCTCGAATTGACCGGGATCCTGCTTGAGCCGGTCGGTGAAGAGATCATAAAAGGTCTGAACATACTGCTGGGCTGCAGCCTGGGCCGGCTGATTCTTCTCGTGGGGAATAGGAGGCAAGATTTCAAATCTCGGCCTTAAATCGCTCTGCCACCTGCAGAAGACAGGGACGATAGGCAGCCCGCGCCTGTGGGCAATTTCCGCAAGCCCTAATCGAACCCGCAGCTCGTGGCCTAGGCTCTTGATGGTTGCAGGGCCACCGCCGGTGTTTTCGCCCGGTGCTTCCCCAGGCTTCGAGGTCCCCGTGTTGCCGTCGAGGTAGAAAAGAACGACCCGATTGGCGCTCAAGGCGTCGAATATCTCTCGAACGCTGCCCTGCTTCTCAGCATCTATGACCTGAAAGCGCTGAACCCGCCGAGTAATCTCCGCCGCGTCGAGGTCGGTCCTTCGCAAGTGCCGGCTGGTGGAGGTAGCCAGGTCGCCAGCGACTCTCGAGTCGGCAACCAGCGAGACTCTGAAGCCTCGGCGAAGCAGCTCGTTATAGAACCGGCGGTAGGCTCCAAAATGCTGGGAGGCGACGAGTGCTCCTTTGCCATCGGCCAGCAGCTCGTGAAGCCGCTCTATCCCGGAACCGCGGTAGTCCGTCCAGGGGAGAAAGTCAAAGTCAAGGTCGTTGAGGATCCGATAGAAAAGGACCCGTCTGGCCAGATGCGTGAGGCTGGAGTCCTGGAGGTCAAGAGCGTCTGCGCTCAAGAAAAGATTGAGCTTCGCTACCTGCATCGAGCCTTTGATCTTCTTGCTGAGGGGCACGAGCCCTGTTTGCAGAATCGCGGGCAGGGAGGGCACGAGCTCGGCGCCAACCCGGCCGAGCCCGCTCCATGAGGGTCCCGAGGTTTCTCGCGCCAGCATCAGTGCGTCCTCTGGCGGCGAGCGCGCCGGTCGAACTGAGCACCCAGGAAGGCGAGCATCAGCTCTAAAGCTACGATTTCGGTCACCCCGCTCGGATCCCGATCCGGGTTGACCTCAACAAAGTCGCAGCCGACGAAGTCGAATTCCGCCCCCAGCAGGGCGAGTAGGTCTTTCGCCTCATCAAAGAGAAAACCGCCCGGAACGGGTGTTGTAGTGCCCGGTGCGACGGAGGGCTCGAGGCTATCGATGTCGAAAGTCAAATAGCAGGCATGGGAGTCTTCGTTCGCCCGGCGAGACGTTTCGCGCCATTGATCCACGGACTGCGACAGGCCAACCCGCCGAAGCTGCCGGACGCTGGTCACCTGCTGAATCTTGCCGGAACGTGCGGTTTGGCACTCGGAAGTCGTGTTGCGAATCCCGATCTGACACACGCTCACGACATGATCAAGGTTGAGGGCCCGGGTCATGAAGTTACCGTGATGGTGCTCGGCTCCTTCGTAGTAGGCGGCTAAATCGGTGTGAGCATCCACGTGGATGATCCGCACAGGCTGGTCTATAGCCTCCAAGACGGGATAGGTCAGCGAGTGATCGCCGCCGAGGACGACCGGAGTGCTGCCACTTCCGCGGATCTCTCGAACCAAAGTGCGAAGGTTGGCGAAGACCGAGGCGGGAGATTGACTCGGAGCTACAAAGAGGTCGCCGGCGTCCGCGAGTCGAGCTCCCGTGAGAAGAGGCCGCTCCAGGTCGTTGTCAAAAAATCCGGCGGGCTGCCCGGTATCTTCATCGATGCGGTAATGGCGGTAGCCCTCGAGGGATCTTCCGCGGACCGACGCCGGACCGCCCCGCGTGCCGGCACCTCGGTGATTGCCAAAGTCGAGAGGGGCTCCCAGGAAGGTGAAGTCGGATTGGAGATCGTTCTCGATCACGGAGGGGCAGCCGAAGAGCCCTGGCCGTATGCGCTGAACCACCTTGTCGGAAAGCGTTTCCAGGTGGTTCGGTTCGTGAATAAAACCCGCCCGCCGCAGTTTTTCCCAGGTAGGAATGGCCTTTTCGACGTTTCCGAGCTTGGAAAGGTCTTCGAGTGAC
>JBCCLG010000021.1:0-17811 GCA_039027015.1 Acidobacteriota bacterium
CTCGAGTCGGGTCTCGGCGAGGTGCTGCTCGAGGAATATATTGGCGGCGAGGAATTCGCGGTCAACGGCCTGGTCGACCACGAGGGCCGTCTGCTGGTGACCGACGTGTGGTTCTACGACAAGCGCAACAGCCACGGCGAGCGCAACCTCTACTATCAGTCGGTCAAGATCAGCAGTCATGAGGAGCCCTTCGGCGAGCTGGCGGCCTACGCCGCGGCCGTGGTGGAGGCCATGGGGCTGCGGCGCTCCCCGGTCCACATGGAGATCAAGATCGATCGGCAGGGCCCGTGCCTGATCGAGGTAGGCGCTCGCTTCGCCGGCGGCGACCAGCCGGTGCTGGCCTCCAAGCTTCACCATCACAGCCTCTTCGAGCTGGCCGTCTGCCACTATCTCGACGAGCTTCCCGTTTCGCCGAGCGACGTCGACTACGAGCATTACGATCACTTCTCGGCGCGCATCGTGAGCGGCATTCAGCAGTCCGAGATCCAGCGGATCCGCGCCGTGCTCGGAACCGAGGAGGTCGAGCGCCTGCCCTCTTTCGCCGGCTTCGGCTTTCTGCGCCCGCCCGGAATCAGCCTGCCGGCAACCCGCGACCTCAATACCAAGTCCTACGAGGTCTATCTCCTTCACCCGGACCCGCGCCAGGTGCAGGCCGACGCCCGCGCGGTGCGCAGGCTGATCCGCTATCTATGAGGTGAGGAGCGCGCCGTGCCCTATTTGATTCTCGATCCCGTCGGCATCTACCCGAGCCATCTGCTGCGCTTCCTGGGCGGCACCCTCGGGCGCGCGGGCGTGGCCGTTTTTACCAGCCCCGGCCGGTTCATGATTTGGCGCGATAAATGGTCCCGCGAGCTGGGCTCCTACATCGTCGACGCCTTTGTCGCCACGGAGGCGCCGAGCGCCGCTCACCTGGCGGCGGAGATCCGCCGACGCCATCCGCAGCTCGAGGGCGTGATCCCCTGGGATGAGGAGACCGTGCGCCTGGGCGCTCGCCTCGGCGAGCTGCTCGGGCTCGACTGGAATTCGGTGGAGGTGATCGAGCGCTGCCGCGACAAGGCGGTGATGAAGGCGTGGCTTCGCCAGCGGGGCGGAGCGCGCGTCAACCGGAGCGCCACCGTCGGCGACGGCCAGGCGGCCCGAGACTTTCAGCGCCGGGTCGGCACGTGGCCGATCGTGGTTAAGCCGACGGCAGGCTCGGGCTCGGAGGACGTCTACTTCCCCGCCAGCGACGCCGAGCTGCTGCGCGACTGCCAGCGCGTTCTGCGCGGCGGCCGAGGCGAGGTCCTCCTCGAGGAGTACATCGGCGGCGAGGAGCTGGTGATCAACGGCATCGTCGACGCGGGCAGCGATCTTTTGATCACCGACGTCTGGCACTACGACCGGCGGACTAGCCACGGCGTGCCCAACCTCTTCTACCAGACCTCCAAGATTTCGACCCGCGCCCGCACTTTTTCGCAGGTTGGCGGCTACGCGGCGGCGGTCGTCGAGGCTCTCGAGCTGCGGCGCTGTCCGATCCACATGGAGGTCAAGATCGACGATCGGGGGCCGTGCCTGATCGAGGTGGGCGCCCGCCTGCCGGGCGGCAACCTCTCTGTTCTCGCCTCCAAGCTGCACGGCCGGAGCCTGATCGAGCTGGCCGCCTGCCACTACCTGGCCGACCTGCCGCTCTCCGGGCGGGACCTCGACTACAGGCGCTACGACCGGCTGCAGGCCAAGGTTCTCCACGGCATCCAGGCCGAGGAGGTCGCCCCCATCCGCCGAGTGCACGGAGTCGAGGAGGTGGAGGCTCTCCCCTCCTTCGATGCCTTCGGCAAGGTGCGGCCGGTGGGCACCCGCGCGCCGGTGACGAGGGATCTCGACACCGCGGCCTGGGAGCTCTATCTGATCCACCCGGACGCCCGGCAGATTCACCGTGACGCCGGGCTGGCCCACCGCCTTCTGCGCTACGAGTAGAGGCGGCGGCCGCCGCTAGCCCACCATTAGCCGAGGAGGCGCTGCAGGTCCTCGGAGGTCAGCTGCTTGAAGAAGCGCTTATCGTGGGCGACGATGGCGTCGGCGAGAGCCTTCTTTTCCTTCTGCAGCTCGAGGATCTTCTCCTCCACCGTGTCGCGCGAGACGAGCCGGTAGGCGAACACCGGTTTGTCCTGGCCGATGCGGTGGGTGCGGTCGATGGCCTGGGCCTCGATCGCCGGATTCCACCACGGGTCGAGGAGAAAGACGTAGCTGGCCGCGGTCAGGTTGAGGCCGACGCCGCCGGCCTTGAGGCTGATCAGAAAAACCGGGCAGTTGGGGTCGTTCTGGAAGCGATCGACCTTGGCCTGGCGGTCTTTGGTGCGGCCGTCGAGATACTCGTAGGTGATGCCGAGCTTCTGCAGGCGCTTGCGCACGATCGACAGGAAGCCCGTGAACTGCGAGAAGACCAGCGCCTTGTCGCCTTCCTCGAGCACCTCCTGCAGACGATAGGCCAAAACGTCGAGCTTGGAGCTGGACTGCTGACGGCGCTTTTTGTCGATCAGGCCGCCGTGGCAGGCGGCCTGGCGCAGGCGCAGAAGAGCCTCGAGCACCACGGCGCGCGAGCGCCCGAGGCCGACCGTGTCCATCTTCTTGCTCAGAAGGTCGCGGTAGTGATCGCGCAGCTCGTCGTAGCGCCGGCGCTCGGCGGCTCCGAGGTCGCAGATCAGCGTCTGCTCGGTCTTCTGCGGCAGGTCCGCCAGCACCTCTTCTTTGGTGCGCCTCAGAATCAGAGGACGCAGGGCTTCGGCCACGGCCTCGATGGCCTCCATCGGCAGGTGAGTCTTGCCCGCGTGCTCGGCCACGCTGGGCAGCTTGCCGAGCATGCCGGGGTCGAGGAATTCGAAGATCGACCACAGCTCGCCGAGGTGGTTTTCCACCGGCGTGCCGGTGAGCGCCAGGCGGTGCTTGGCCTTGAGCAGGCGGGCGGCCTTGGCGGTTTGAGAGCGGGCGTTCTTGATCGCCTGGGCCTCGTCGAGAACGAGCAGGTGAAAGTCGATTTTGCGCAGCAGCTGGATGTCGCGGCGCATGGTGCCGTAGGTGGTGATCAGGACGTCGTGCTGGTCCACCTCGTCGAGCATGGCGCGGCGCTCGGTGCCGTGGTAGCGGGCGATCTTGAGGCCCGGCGTAAAGCGCTCCGATTCCGTGCGCCAGTTGTGCATCAGGCTGCGCGGCACGATCAGCAGGGACGGTCTGCCGCCCGTGGCCTCGCGGGTTTTGTGGCGCCAGAAGAGAGCCAGAACCTGAATCGTCTTGCCGAGACCCATGTCGTCCGCCAGGCAGCCGCCCAGGCCTAGCTCGCCGAGCAGCTCGAGCCAGCCGAGGCCGACCTTCTGATAGCCGCGCAGCTCGCCCATGAACCCTTCCGGGGTATCCACCGGGTCGAGGCGCTCGAAGGAGCGGACCCGCTCGCGCACCTTGGCGAAGGTCTCGTCGACGTTGACCTCGGTTTCGCCGGCCAGCAGCGAGTCGAGAAGCAGCGCCTGATGGGAGCCGAAGCGCAGCCGGTCGCCGTCTTCGGAAGCCGAGGCCACGTTGGCCAGGCCGCTGTAGCGGGCCACCCACTCCTTGGGCAGAACGCCCAGGGAACCGTCGCTCAGCAGCACCAGGCGCTGGTCGTTGCGAGCGGCCTCGAGCAGGGTCGG
This sequence comes from Acidobacteriota bacterium, assembly GCA_039027015.1. GTDB lineage: Bacteria > Acidobacteriota > Thermoanaerobaculia > Multivoradales > J023 > JAUIJL01. The sequence continues at coordinate 3,657 of JBCCLG010000021.1, forward strand.
CAGGTCGACCTGGGCGTCCCCGAAATTCATGTGTCCGGTGAGATCGAACCAGTCGACGCCGCTCGACACCTCGGCGTTGAAGCTGCCGCCCGAGCGCAGCTGGCGGCCCTCGGAGTCGATCTTCCAGCCGGCGTTCGAGAGGCCCTCGACCCAGCCGACAAACTCCTTGGACGCCAGGCTGACCTCGCCCATGCCGTTGACCGGCGCCGGCGCCATGGAGGCGACGTGGGCGGTCTCGGCGCGACCGTCGCGGCGCACCAGGCGCTTGGCCTCGGGCACCACCGCGACCGTGCGGCCGTCGTCCAGCGCCAGCTCGACGCCGTCGTAGAGAAAGCTGACGCGTCCGCGCACCACCTCACCGTCGAGGCTGCCCAGGGTCAATTTTGGGACGGGCGTGGGTGAGGACATGGGCCAGGCCAAATCCTCAGGCAGACGGACCTCGGGCAGGGACGGCATATCCCACAGCTGCTCCATGGCCGACTCGAGGTCGCTTTTGGGAAGCTCGAGGGCTCCTTCCTGCTTGAGCAGCTTGACCCACGGCAGGCCGTCGGCGTCAAAGCGCGCCGCCTCGTCCTCGAAGAAGACCAGGCCGGTCTGCAGAAAGCCGCGGGCGTCGGTCATCGGACGCTGCTGGCCGTTGCGCTCGAGCATGCCGTCGAGGCGCAGGATGCCGTCACCGTTGACCTGGCCCTCGAGGCGCAGCTGCCAAGGCTCGCCGTCGTCCCAGTGCACGGGCACGCAGGTGCGCGCGCCGTCTTTCTCCACCCCCCAGCCGAAGCGGCCCGAGGCCGACATCTCGGGGATCAGGGTCTCGAGCCACATCGGGGCCACGTTGACCTCGGCCACCGAACCGTGGCGAAAGGTCTCGTAGCCGCGGCGGTCGATGCGCGGCAGGCCGAGCAGTTTTTCCGCGACCCGGCGATCCTCGCGGTCCAGCTCCTCGGCAGCCTCCATGTCGAGCTTGCGCGGCCGGATGGACCCCCACACGCCGTCGTGGCGGGCCTCTCGTACGTAGAAGCCGATCGGCACCAGATTCGTGTTCGGATCGTCGAGGCCGGAGTCGAGCAGCAGATAGAGCTTGCGGCGGCGCGGCGGCGGCGCGGGCCGCGCCTCGAGAACGTCTTTCTCGACCTGCGCCAGGTGGGTGCGCCAGGGGGTGGCGGGCGCGCGGCCGGCGAATCCCTCGGACCAGGGATCGGTATGCAGCTCCAGCTTCAGCTGATCGCCACCCGGGATATTGGCGCCCGAGCCCAGATCATCGAGATGGATGATCGTGGCCCACATGTGTTTGCAGGGATTTTTAGCGGCGTAGGGGCAGGTGCAAAAGACGTCGAGAATTCCTTCACTCTCGGCGTCCGGCCACGCGATCGAGACGGTATACGGAGCGTCGGAGCTTCCCTCCACCAGCGCGGCGCAGTGCTCGGGACCTTGGTCGACGATTTGGACGCGTCCTCGGTTCGCGTAGCGCTCACCGCGGGTTTGGACGGCGATGGTGAAGGCGTGCCTGCAGCGGGATGCCAAAGTTTTCATAGGCCAATCGTGGTCTGGGATCTCATGGGACAGACTGAAAGGATTCCGCTTCGGGCGCGCGAAGGCGGCGGCGGCATGCGGGGCGGGGCGCCGAGATCCAACGGCGGCGACATCCTGCTCGAGGCGCATGGCAGAATCTGAACGTGAACATTTTTAATCCGGAAGATCGAAGGCTCCTCACCGGACGTGTCGAGGCCCTCGGGCCGAACGCGCCCAGGCTTTGGGGCTCCATGACGCTGCCGCAGGCCTTAGCCCATCTGGCGCTCCAGCTCGAGCTGGCGCTGGGCGAGATCGCGGCGGTCCAACCGATTCGAACACCGGCCAGGTGGCCGGTCGTGAGGCATTGGGTCATTCATTTCTTGCCGTGGCCCAGAGGTCTCCCGACGGCGCCCGCTCTCCTGGAAAGCAGTGCGGCGGAACTCGACCTCGAGCGCGAGCGGCTCTTGACTCGAATCGACTCAGTGGTGAAAAGAGGACCTGAGGTTTCCTGGGCTGAGCATCCGGCTTTCGGCCGCATCTCGGGCCGAGACTGGGGAGTTCTGATGGCCCGTCATATGGACCACCACCTGCGCCAGTTCTCCGCCTAAAACGCCGGGCGAATCGCAATCCTCGCGGGGCGATTCGAGGCATTTTTGCGGAACCGTGCCCGTTCGCTAGCAGACCGTGGCATCGCCAGCGCCACGTCGGAGCGGGCCCTGACGGATCAGCTCTTGTCATGGGAACTCGACCCGGGGGGCCCGCGCCGGGCGGGCCGGAGGGTCGTTTCGCGAGGCTGGCCTGCTGCTGATCACGGCCGGCCGAGCCGTTCCGCCGGAATTGGCCTGGTGCTTCACGGGATTCTGAAGATCCCCCGCAACCCCTCCGCACCGACGGGCAGGCCCTGCAGTAGGGCCAGCTCCGTGACTTTAACACTCTTTCCGGCCGGCGTCGACGCGCGGCCTGGGAGGGGGTGCAGCGCTCTACGGCAGGTGCACGTCGAGGCCGACGTCAAAACAGCGCGCGCTGTGGGTCAGCCATCCCACCGACAGGAGGTCGACCCCCGAAGCCGCCTTGGCCGCGGCGGTCTCGGGAGTGATGCCGCCGGACGCCTCGGTGATCGCCCTGCCGGCCACCAGCTCAACGGCTCGCCGCAGCTGATCCGGGCCCATATTGTCGAGCAAAACTGCGTCGACGCCGAGCTCGAGGATTTCCTCCAGCTCCTCGAGCCCGTCGACCTCGATCTCGATCTTGACCAGGTGACCCGCGTGGGCCCGGGCGCGGCGCACGGCCTCGGCGGCGCCGCCCGCGATCTCGCGGTGGTTGTCCTTGATCAGAACGGCGTCGTCGAGGCCGAAGCGGTGGTTGTGGCCGCCGCCGAGCTTGACGGCGTACTTCTCGAGGGCGCGCAGCAGCGGCGTGGTCTTGCGGGTGCAGACGATCCGGGCGCCGGTGCCGGCCACCGAAGCCACCATGCCCCGGGTGACCGTGGCGATTCCGCACATTCGTCCCAGAAGGTTTAGGGCCGTGCGCTCGGCCGACAGCATCTCGCGCGCCGCGCCGCGCACCGTGGCCAGCACGTCACCGGCCGCGGCGTCGGCGCCGTCGGCGAGTCCGATCTCGATCTCCGCCGCGGGATCGAGCCGCTTGAAGACCTCGAGCGCAACCTCAAGACCGGCGACCCGCCCGCCCTCGCGCGCCCGCAGCTCGCCGACGGCCCGAATGCCGGGCGGCACCACGGCGTCGGTGGTGAGATCGCCGGCCCTCCCCAGGTCCTCGCGCAGCGCGCGGTCGATCAGCTCGGCGTAGACGATCGGGTAGAGGCCGGGAACCCTGCCGTCCAGGGCCCGCGAAGCGCCGCTCATGACGCGATCTCCCGCAGCTGCGGAAAGGAGGCAGAGTCAAGGGACGAAGAGGCGGCGGCCGCGGGAATCCCCGACTGCGGGCGGGCAGGCTCGGACCTCTGCAGGGGCAGATCGCCGACGGCGGCCGCGGGCCGATAGGTCCACGACAGGCGCCGGCGCCACGCGAGATCCGGCTGCGGAAAGTCGGCTCGGTAGTGGCCGCCGCGGCTTTCCTCGCGCACGAGGGACGCCGCCGTCACCAGGCGCGCGACGGTCCATAGATTCTGCCCCGCGCCCGGCAGGGCGCCAGCGGGTGCGGCGACGCTCCAGGCGATGAGGGACTCAAGGGCGCTCTCGAGCCCGGCGCGCTCGCGCACCAAACCGACTCCGCCCCACATCAGGCGGCGCAGATCGCGCAGCCGCCCACCGTCGAAGAAGCGCGCCTCCCGGCACACGACGCCGCGGGCGGCGCGGATGCCGGGGCCCTCGCGGTCCGCGATGTCGAGCGCCACGCGCTGGCCGAAAACCAGCGCCTCGAGCAGCGAGTTCGACGCCAGACGATTGGCTCCGTGAACGCCGCTCGCCGCCACCTCGCCGCACGCCCACAGCCCCTCGAGGGAGGTGCGTCCGTCCGCGTCGGTCCAGGCGCCCGCCATCGCGTAGTGGGCCGCCGGGGTCACCGGAATCGGCTCATGCCGAGGATCGAGACCGTGCTCGAGGCATTGAGCCCATACCGTGGGGAAGCGCTCGGGGAAAGCCGCGCCCACCGCGCGTCGAGCATCGAGGAAGACCCGCTCCCCCGAGTCCCGCTGGCGCCTCCACAGGGCGCGCGCCACGATGTCGCGCGGCGCCAGCTCCGCGAGCTCGTGCTCCGAGGGCATGAAGCGCTCACCCCGCGCATCGATCAATCGCGCTCCCTCGCCGCGCAGGGCTTCGGTGCACAGAGGCAGAGGGTCCCGGGGCACGTCGAGGGCGGTGGGATGGAACTGCACAAACTCCAGGTCGCTGAGCCTCGCTCCGGCGCGCGCCGCCAGCGCCAGACCGTCGCCGGTGGAGCCCGCGGGATTGGTGGTTTTGAGGTAGAGCTGGCCAAAACCGCCGGTGGCCAGAACCACCGAACGCGCGCGGTGGAAGATCTGCCGCCCCGCGGCGCCGCCGTGGCGCGCCAGGGCGCCGAGAACGCGCCGGTCGGGATCGAGCACCAGATCTAGAGCCTCGGCGTCCGCCGCGATCGCCACGTGCTCCGCGGACGTCACCGCGAGTCGCAGGGACCGGATCATTTCAGCGCCCGTAGCGTCGCCGCCCGCGTGCAGGATGCGGCGCCTCGAGTGCGCCCCCTCGCGTCCCAAATGCAGCTCGCCCCCGGGCCGGCGATCAAAACGCGCGCCGGCGGCCTCGATCAGCGCGCGAAGGCGCTGCGGGCCCTCCTCCACGAGGCGCGAAACCGCCGCCTCGTCGCACAGGCCGGCGCCGGCGCGCAGGGTGTCGAGAGCGTGAAGGCGGGGCGAGTCGTCGTCGCCGAGGGCGCCGGCGACCCCGCCCTGCGCCCAAGGGCTCGAGCCGCCCGCTCCCACAGGCGCCTTGGCCAGCAGGGTGACCGGCCTCGGGGCGAGGGCCAGGGCAGCCGCCAAACCGGCGACGCCGCCGCCGATCACCAGAACCTCGCTGTCGCGGGTCTCGGCGGCCAGCTTTTCGATCGGGAGACGCCGGAAACTCATCCCTTCCTCCCGCGCCCTACCTCGAGCATGCGCTCGACGCTGCGCCGCGCCTTCTCGAGCATCTCGGGCTCCACGATCACCTCGTGGTCCAGGGTTTCAAGGCAGCGCAGAATCTTCGGCAGGGTGATGCGCTGCATGTGCGGGCAGAGGTTGCAGGGACGCACGAACTCGACGTCCGGATATTCGACGGCCACGTTGTCGCTCATCGAGCATTCGGTGACCATCACCACCTTGGCTGGCCGGGTCTCGCCGACGTGCTGAATCATGCCGGAGGTCGAGCCCACGTAGTCCGCCTCCGCCAGGACGTCAGGCGGACACTCGGGGTGGGCGAGAACGGTGATGCCTTCATCGGCCGCGCGGTAGGCGCGAATCTCCGCGCCGGTAAAGCGCTCGTGCACCTCGCAGTGGCCCTGCCACAGGATCAGCTCGACGTCCGTCTGGGAGGCGACATACTTGCCGAGGTACTCGTCGGGAAGAAAAATCACTCGAGGAACTCCGAGCGACTCGACCACGTCGACGGCGTTTGATGAGGTGCAGCAGACGTCGGTCTCGGCTTTGACGTCCGCCGTGGTGTTGACGTAGGAGACCACCGGTATACCGGGATAGCGCTGCTTCAGGAGCCGAATATCGGCACCGGTGATCGAAGTAGCCAAAGAGCAGCCCGCTTTGGCGTCTGGAATGAGGACCGTCTTTTCGGGATTGAGGATCTTGGCCGTCTCGGCCATGAAGTGGACCCCGCACAAAACGATGATGTCGGAGTCGACCTCGGTGGCCATGCGCGCGAGGGCCAAGGAGTCGCCGGCCAGATCCGCGACGCCGTGGAAAACCTGCGGTGTCATGTAGTTGTGGGCCAAGATCACGGCGTTGCGCTCTTTCTTGAGCCGCAGGATCTCAGCGACGTAGGGCGCATGAACGGGCCACTCGATCTCGGGGATGACGTGCTGGACTTTCTCGAAGATCGGCGCCGTCGCCTCGGCGATTGCGGGCGTGTAGTCCAGCCTCTCGGGCCGGTGGAAATTCACTGCGGTCATGGGATCTCCTTCGAGCTGAGCGAACCGCGACCCTCTTATGCTCATAGAGAGAACTTTTTATGCTCACGATGAGAATATCGGGCCGCTAAAAAAGCCGGCGCGCCAATGCGCCGGTTTTCTCAGGCCTTATTATGCTACATATGAGCATAATAGGTGTCAAGTTCGCGTCCGCCCGCCCGGCGGCCGGTCAGCGCAGCAGCAGAAGCGTCAGATCCATCACGTTGGTGCCCGTCGGCCCGGTCACAATGGAGTCTCCCAGGGCGTCGAAGAACGTGAAGGAGTCGTTTCGCCGCAGGAAATCTCGCGCTTCAAGACCCGCCGCCCGGGCGCGCTGCAGAGTCTCGCCGTCGGCGAAGGCGCCGGCGGCGGGGGTCGGGCCATCGACGCCGTCGGTTCCGAACGCGGCCACCAGGCACCGCTCGAGGCCGTCGATGCCGCGGGCAGCCGCCAGGGCCACTTCCTGGTTGCGCCCGCCACGGCCCCCGCCGGTCACCGTGACGGTGGTCTCCCCCGCCGCCAAGAGGCAGGCGGGCGGGCGAAGCGGCGCGCCGGAGGCCCGGATCTCGCGGGCGATCGACGCCAGGGCCTCGCCAGCGTGGCGCGCCTCGCCGGTCCAGGAGGTGGAGAGCAAAAGGGTCTCGAATCCCAGGGAGCGGGCCCTCTCGAGGGCGGCGTCCGCGGCGCGCCGATTGTTGCCGACGATGCGCAGATCGACGCTCCTGAAGCAGGGGTCCGCAGCCGAGGGCGACTCCGGCGTCAGGCCGCCGAGTCCCGACTCGACGTGCTCGCGAACCGCCGCGGGCAGCCGATCCCACAGCGCAAGGCCGCGGCATATCTCTTCCACTTCAGCGAAGGTCGAGGTGTCGGGGGAAAGAGGTCCCGACGCGATCACGTCCGGCGGGTCCCCCACCACGTCGGAGAGCACCAGGCCGAGGACGGTGGCGGGCGCCGCGAGGCGCGCCAGGCGCCCGCCCTTGAGCCGATCGAGATGTTTGCGCACCGCGTTGAGCTGACGGATGTCGGCCCCGGCTTCGAGAAGAAGGCCCGTGGTCTGCTGCAGGTCCGAAAGCGCGATCCCCGCGGGCGGCAGGGTCATGAGGGCGGAGCCGCCTCCGGAGATGAGGACCAGCAGGGTGTCCTCGGCCCCGAGCCGCGCTGCCAGCTTCTCGATCGCCTCGGCTCCGCGCAAACCCGCCTCGTTCGGGGTCGGGTGGCCGCCCGTAAAGCGGTCGAGGCCGCGGTGAGGCTCTCTTGAGCCCCCCGGCTCTGGCGCGATCAGCACGCCGCCCGCAACGCGACCCTCCAGGGCCTCGGCCGCGCCCGACGCCATGGCCGCCGCGGCCTTGCCGATCGAGGCGCTCCAGACTCGGCCGTTGAGTGGCGCTGCGGCGAGCGCGGAGCGCACGAGGCCCCGCGGCTCGACGGCGGCGAGAGCCGCGTCGAGCACGCTCCGCGCTTGGCGGCGCAGCTCGATACCGCCGCCAGGGGGCTCCACAGCGCTGTTCTTCACCGCTGAGCGCGGCGCCTGTAGGCCTCGGTCTCGTAGACCTCGGGGTTGACCGCATGGGGGGCGCGCTCCGAACGCAGGTGCGCGAGCGCGTTTTCGGCCGCCATGGTCGACATGCGCGAGCGGGTCGCCAGGGTGGCGCTGGCCACGTGGGGAAAGAGCGCGACGTTGGGTAGCTCGGCCAGACCCGGGGCCATGGCCGGCTCGTCCTCATAGACGTCGAGGGCGGCGCCCGCGATCTCGCCGCCGCGCAGCGCCTCGACCAGGGCCGACTCGTGGATGATCGGGCCCCGGGCGGCGTTGATCACGTAGGCGGTCTTCTTCATGCGCCGCAGCTCGTCGGCGCCGATCAAATGACGGGTTTCGGGCGTCAGCGGCGGGTGCAGGGTCACGAAATCAGACCGCTCGAGAAGCTCGTCGAGCTCCGCCCAGCTCACCCGCTCGTCCGCCTCGATGGTCTCCTTGGCGAAAGGATCGAAGGCCAGGATCTCCATATCGAAGCCGGTAGCGCGCTTGGCGACCGCTTCACCGATGCGGCCGTAGCCCACGATACCGATCACCTTGCGCTGGCCGTCGGGGCCGGTTCCGACGTCGGCACCGAGCAGCAGGTTGGGGCCCCAAATCTTGTAGCGTCCCTCCACCATGTAGACGTGGGACTCGGGGATGCGCCGCGCGATCGCCATCAGCATGGCCCAGGTGAAGTCGGCGGTGGCCTCGGTCAGAATCCCGGGCGTGTTGGCGACCGGAATGCCTAGCTCCGTGGCGACCTCGACGTCGATATTGTTGTAGCCCACGGCCATCTGCGCGATGCCGAGAAGATCCGGGTTGGCTTCCAGGACCTCGCGGTCGATCGGCTCGGTCAAAAGCGGCAGCAGCACGTCCGATTCGCGCACGCCGGCCAAGAGCGCCGAGCGCTCGACCCCCCTCTCCTCATCACGCTGATGGATCGTGATCTCGGCGCCGGCCTCGCGCAGCATGTCGAGGCCGGCTTCCGGGATCAGCCGAGTGACGAAGACTTTCTTCCCTGCGAGATTCTTATCGTTCGAGCTCATGATGCCTCCGCTGGGGCGGCTCAGCCCCACAGCTTCTCTTCGGCGAGGAAGCGGTGAAATCCTTCTCGGTCGTCCGCCGCCTTGGCCATTTCCGCCACGCCCTTCTGCAGCTGCTCCAGGCTGTTGGCAATCGACAGGCGCAGAAAGTGCTGGCCCTCGGCGCCGAGACGGCCGAAGGAGTTGCGGTCCATGGTGGCGACGCCGTAGCGATAGAGCAGAAACATTTGAAACATGCCGGATGGCGAGGTCTTCTCGCGCTGCTTGGCGTCCATGGCCCCGTAGGCCTCGAGCACGCCGAGGCGCTCGCAGACGCCGGCGATGTTGGGAAAGACGTAGAAGGCCCCCTTGGGCAGCTGGCAGCGCACCCCGGGAATGTCCCGCAGCGCCGGCACCACCCAATCGCGGCGCTCCTCGAAGGCCTCGACCATGCCGCGCACCGCGTCGGCGCTGTCCGCGGATTCGTAAGCCTCGCGTCCGGCGTGCTGCACGAACGGCGGCACGCACGAAACCAGGTTGATATTGAGCTGCTTGAAGACCGCCGCCTCCTGCGGCGTCGGCAAGAGAGCCCAGCCGAGTCGCCAGCCGGTCATGGCGAAACCCTTGGAGTGGCCCGACACCAGGACAGTGCGCTCCTCCATGCCCTCAAAGGCGGTGATCGAGCAGTGCTCCTCGCCGTCGAACACGATGTGCTCGTAGATCTCGTCGGCGTAAATGCGAAGGTCGGCGGGGGCCCGCTCGCGCACCACCTCGGCGATGCCGGCCAGGGTCTCTCGGGAGAGCATGCCGCCCGTGGGGTTCGAGGGCGAGCACAGGATCAGCACTTTGGTGCGCTCGGTGATCAGGCCGGCCAGCTCCTCCGGCGAGAAGTCGAAGCCCGTCTCCTCGCGCAGCTGCAGCGGAACCGGCTTCGCGCCCACGAACTCGGCCCACGACTCGTAGATCGGGAATCCGGGGCTCGGGTAGATGACCTCATCACCCGGCTCGACGTAGGAGAGCAGCGTGTAGCCGATCGGAGGCTTGGCTCCCGGGGTGACCACCAGGCGATCGGGGGTCACCGAGAGGCCGCGGGTTTCCTCGAGGTGATTGCAGATGGCAAGGCGCAGAGGCAGGATGCCGGCGGGATCGCAGTAGTGCGAGTTGCCGCTCTCGATTTCCCGAATGCCCGCCCGATTGATGTGAGGCGCGCTGTCGAAATCCGGCTCTCCGAGGTTGAATTTGATGACGTCGAGGCCGCGATCCACGCAGCGCTGGATGTCTTCCCCCAGCTTGAAGGCGTTCTCGGTACCGAGCGCAGACATTCTTCCGGCGAGCAAGGCCATGGGCTACTCCTCAATCCTGGTGGGGCGAATTCCTGGTGCGCTCCGAGAGCCGGCCGGCTCAGCTGGCGCCTGTCCGGCCCGCGCAGGCGCCGACCGGAACCGTCGTGAACGGTCGGCAGGCAGCGGGTCTACCGTCCGTTCGAGGATTTCAGTTTTTGGGCTTCACCCATGCCCCTAGCCCGGCGGAGCGCGGGGCGGGGCGGGGCGGATGGCGGCTCAGCGGCCGAAGCGCCGCTGCCGGTCGTCGTAGGAGCGCAGGGCGCGCAGGAAGTCGATCTCGCGAAACGACGGCCAGGTGCTGTCGCAGAAGTAGAACTCGGAGTGGGCGCTTTGCCACATCAGAAAGCCCGAGAGCCGCACTTCCCCGCTGGTGCGAAGAATGAGGTCGGGCTCCGGCTGGCCGGAGGTGTAGAGGCACGAGCCGATCGCCGAGACGTCCAGCTCGCTGAGGATCTGGTCGACCCCGTCTCCCGCCTCGAGCCGATCGTTGACGTGGCTCCTGAAGGCGTCCGCGATCTCCTCACGACCGCCGTAGGCCATCGCGATGTTGAGAGTCGCCTGATCGTAGCTGGCCGTGGCGTCCTCCAGCCGGCGGATCTCTTCGCGCAGGCTCTCGGGCAGCAGCTCGATGCGGCCAATAAAGCGCACGCGGATGCGCCTTCTGTGCAGCTCCTCATCGTCCGCCATCTGCCGCGCTTTGTCCTCGAAGAGACCCAGAAGATCCTCGACCTCCTCCGCCGAACGCTGGAAGTTCTCGATCGAGAAGCACCAGACGGTGACTACTGGGATATCCACGTCCAGGCACCAGGACAGCACTTCCTGCAGCTTATCGGCGCCCTTCTGATGCCCGTCGACCACCCGGCCGAAGCCGGCGTGACGGGCGAAGCGGCGATTGCCGTCCATGATGATGCCCAGGTGCTGCGGCTTGCGCCAGGCGCCGATCTTGGAGCGCAGACGCCGGGTGTAGACCGCGTAAAACGGCCTCTTGACGATTTCCTTGGCGAGCCCCCAAAAGGTCTTCAAGCCCGGGCGCTCTTGGCCCAGGGTTGAGGGTCTGGCGCCGCCGAGCGCGCCCGTTCCCTCGAGCGTGGAGGCGTTGTCGTTGATCATCCGTTCGCGTCCTCATTCCCGTCAGCTGGCGGTTCTTGACGATAGTGAACTCTGCGGCGATTGGAAATCCCGAATTGCAGAATTTCAGGCTGCCTCGCCGAGCCTCGGGCATCCTCCGCGTGCTCTGTGGTGGCGCGGAGACAAGATTTGGGCGAAATCGAGGCAGGCGGCTTTTCCGGCATTATACGGATCCGAGGGCCCGAGGCGTGCGGGAGAAACGCTGCGGGCAGCCGTGCTAGCATTCCTCTCTACCCTTTGCATGCTTGCCTCCCGATGAGGACCCGGATGTCATTGACTCTCGGTATCGAAGAGGAATACCAGATTATCGACCCCGAGACGCGCCAGCTGGCGTCGTCCAACGAGGCTCTGCTTCGCGAGGGGGTGAAAATACTTGGGGAGCAGATCAAGCCGGAATTCCTGCAGTCGCAAGTCGAGGTTGGAACCCGGGTCTGCCAGGACATTCAGGAAGCGAGATCCGAGCTGGTCAGGCTGCGCAAAACGGTTTCGGATCTAGCCCGGCGGCAGGGCCTGGCGATGGCCGCGGCGAGCACCCACCCGATTTCCTCCTGGAGCGATCAGGAGATCACCTCCGTCGATCGCTACCGGCAGCTCGAAGAGAATCTCCGGCACGTGGTGCGGCGCATGCTGATTTTCGGCATGCACGTCCACGTCGGAATCGAGGATCCGGAGCTGCGCATCGACGTGATGAACCAGGCGCGCTATTTTCTGCCGCACATCCTGGCGATCACCACCAGCTCGCCGTTCTTCCAGGGCAAAGACACCGGCCTCAAAAGCTACCGTACGGTGATCTTCGAAAATATGCCGCGCAGCGGCATTCCCCCCTCTTTCCGGGCCTTCTCTGAGTACCAAGCCTTCGTCGACACCCTGATCGCGACCGGCTGCATCGACGAACCGACCAAAATTTGGTGGGACATCAGGCCACACCCGAAATTCCCCACCCTGGAATTCCGCGTGAGCGATGTGTGCACGCGGGTCGAAGAGTGCCTGTGCGTCGCCGCGCTGCTGCAGGCGCTGGTCGCCAAGCTGATCAAGCTGCGGAACCACAACCAAAGCTGGCGCTCCTACCAGCACCATCTGATCGTCGAGAACAAATGGCGGGCGACGCGCTACGGGCTCAACGGCATGCTGATCGACTTCGGCAAACGCGAGGAGGTGCCGGTTCGGCACCTGGCCCTCGAGCTGCTCGACCTCGTGGACGACGTGGTCGACGATCTCGGCTCGCGCGCCGAAGTCGAGTATCTCCGGCGCATCGTGCGCGAGGGCTCGAGCGCCGATCGGCAGCTCGAAACCTTCCGCAGGACGGGCGCCCTGGAGGACGTGGTGGACCAGCTGGTCGAGGAGTCGATCGAGGGCTGTGAAGACCCGAGCTGAGCGGCGAGGCTCGCGGTAAGCTCGCGGCGATGTTTTTTCGCCTGCTCCTTCTCTTCACCCTGATCCCGCTCGTCGAGCTGTACGTACTCCTGGCCCTCGGCCGCCTGGTCGGTCTGCCCTGGACCCTGGCCCTGGTTTTCGCCACGGGCATCCTGGGCGCGGCCCTGGCGCGCAGCCAGGGCGTTTCGACCTGGCGCCGGCTGCAGGAAAAGATCGCCGCGGGCCAGTCGCCCGCGGAATCCCTGATCGACGGTCTCCTGATCCTGGTGGCAGGCGCGGTGCTCCTGACCCCGGGCCTTCTCACCGACATCGCCGGCTTCGCCCTGCTGGTGCCGATCACCCGCCGCCTGGTGCGCAAAGCGGTGCATAAAGCCGTGCAGGCGCGCCTGGTGAGGGTCCACGCGGCCGGCGGGCCGGGAGTCGCCGGCTCCGCCACGCGCGGGGGCGCGGGGCCGGTGATCGTGGTTGAGGACTTCCGGCCGGCCGGAGGCTCCGAGGCGGGCGATCCCGCCTCAAACGATCCGGACGCCGAGCAGCTTCGCGACTGAGCGCCCCGCCGGGCCGATCAGAGCCGGTCGACGAACGACTCGAAGCGGTGCTGGGAGTCGCCGGCGAAAGAGAGAAAGCGCATGCCGATGCCGCCGACCTGATCGCGCCCCACCAGAGTGTGGCGCACCACCTCGGCGACGCCGCGCAGCGGCCGAGGGTCGCCGGGCACCGAAAACTCAAACTCGATCTGCGTGCCGACCTCGTAGCGCCGGTCGGTGCGCACCAGAAGGCCCGTGGCCGACATATTTTCCGTCTGGCACAGAAGCATGTCCTTGGCGCCGCCGATGCGGATCTCCATGCGCGCCAGGAAGCGGGCCGATTTACGCGGCGCGACGTCGAGGACGCTGGAGATGGAGGACTGGATCTCGCTGGGCGCTGCCCCGAGGGCCACCGAGCGGTTGGCGCCCTGGCCGATAAAGCGCTGGGCTTCGGTTTCGCGATCGCCCGCCGCCAGCAGAATCAGCGAGGACTGCTGACAGCGGCCGCCCTCCTCACGGACCTTGGCCAAAAAGCTCTGCAGCTCCATATCCGGCAGCGGGTAGCGAACCAGAAGCATTTCGAAAGGCACGTTGGAGATCAGGTCGACCGCGCCGCGCGCGCTCGGGAATCTGTCAACGTCGAAAGATTCCCTGGCCAGGAAGGGAACGAGGCGCTCAAACTCGGGTTGAGTGAGGCCTATGGCAAGCACGTTTCGGAGGCTGGACATGGCGCTGGGCTAGGCTGATCGAAAGCGATGGAAGAGCTCGTCGGGGAGGCCGAGTTTACTACGCACACCCGGTAAAGATCCAAGAGAGAAGCGGCGTGCTGCTAGTCTTCGCGCCATGTCGCAGACACGGGATCACGGACCGCCGGCCGACGCCGCCGAGACCCCCTCCGCCGAGACTCCAGAGGCGAGGCTCGAGGCCGTCGAGTCGAAGCTCCGGCAGCTCGAGGAGCGCTGGCCCGCCCGCGGCGGTCCCCCCTCGATTCCGCCGCCCGAGGGCGTGAAGGATTTAGAGCCTTGGCTCCGGCGCCTGCACCAAACCGTCACTGATCTGGCCAGGCAGCAGGCGGAGCTTGAGACCCGCAGCTCGGCGATTCTCGATCTGCTCGAGGCTGCCGACGAGGCCCGCGGGGCGCAGGGGCCC
>JBCCLG010000022.1:0-17729 GCA_039027015.1 Acidobacteriota bacterium
CCACGATCTCCCTCAGCATCGCGCGACTTCACCGTTTAGCGCGCCCGTAGCTCAGCTGGATAGAGCGACGGCCTCCGGAGCCGTAGGTCAGGGGTTCGAATCCCTTCGGGCGCACCATCAGATTCCTCAGCAGAATGTTGAAGGGCTCACGCCGAGGCCGATTCCTTACAGGGAGCCGGCCCTTTGCGATCTACGCTGAAGGGCGAAGCTGCACCATAGTGTGCGGGTACGATGTTGACCACGTTGTTGGCCGCCCACGGGATCAGTCGGGATCGCATAATGCCCTAAGGAGGGACAACGCAGCCAGGGGCGAAGAGGGCCACAAGAACGTTGATCGCGATGTAGAGACTGTCGGCGGCAACGCTGTAGGAGATCTCGGCTTCTTTGGGGAAGGCATGGTACACAAGTCGTAAGCGGTCGTTCCGACAGTCGTTGGGTCTACTTTCGGGTTCGGCGCGATATGCCTACAGATGGTTGTGCGGCTACCGCATTATTTTCCCTCAATTTATGTCGAGGGCATTCATTCAGCGTCCGAAGAGAGTTCCTAAGATGATCACTATGAGCAGGCCGCAGCCAAAATATGCCGCTAATGATCCCCACACGTAGACGGCTAAATTACGAGCCTCTGCATACTCTTCCAGTAATGAGTCGAACTCAGGGTTACCGCTCAGGCGGAAAAATGTTCGGTAGACGCCGTCAGATCCTGTGGCCTCCACGGTGGAGCCGTCGATGAAGAGTTCGATATCCGAAACAAATATACGGATCAGCGGAAAAGTAACCAGTTGGAAGGTGAATAGTGCGATGAATGGCGGGCCGAAAACCGATGCGACGAAAGGCTCGTTGTCCTTTAGCATCAAGACCGCCATGAAAAGGGCCGCGAGAGTGCAAAAAAACCCTACCACTCTTCGAATTAGTCGAATGTGCTTCACCATCGCAGGGACACTGTTCATGACGGCAGTTGAGACTTGCCGCGGACGAACGACCCTGGACGAGTGCATGAGCGCTAAAGTCCTCGGACCTGCTGGCTGCTTGGATGAAGCATTCATCAACCACTCCGTATGCGTGTAGCTGGGCCTTCAGCTCAGAAGGCTTCATAACTACACAGCGAAGAATTGCCGGTGAGTCCACCACCGCGACGCGAGGACCTGGTGAGAGGCGGCAGCCAGGCTAGGACAAGGAAGCGGATCTAGGTTCAGGCCACAAAAAGCTCGAAGCGGTCTCTCGCCTGCTCGAGGTCTTCGAACACCCAGGTGGCGCCGGCCTGGCGGAGGGTCTCGATGTCGGTGAAGCCCGTGGCGACGGCGAGGCAGGGGATGCCGGCGGCCTGGGCGCAGTCGATGTCGAGGGCGGTGTCGCCGATGATCAGGGTTTCCAGGGGATCGAAGACGCTGCCGTGCTCGCGGGCTCTCTCGAAGGCCACGGGCACCAGGCCCCGGCGGTCGGCGGCGTCTTCGCCGAAGGCGCCAAAGGGGAAGAAGCGGTTGAGGTCGAAGCGGGAAAGCTTGACCTCGGCGCTGCCGCGCCAGTTTCCGGTCAGGAGAGCGAGCTGGACGTCGTCGCGGGCGGCGAGGCTCTCGAGCAGGGCCTTGACCCCCGGCAGGATTTCCATGCGGCGAGCCTCGAGGCGCTTTTCGAGATCGACGACGTATGTGTCGCGCATGGCCGTCATGCGCTCGCGGACCTCCCGCTCCGCGAGACCCAGGCTCTCGACCAGCTCGCCGACGATCATCGGGTCTGTCTTGCCCGCGAAGCTGAAGCCGCGCGGAATCTCGTAGCCGCCGAAGGTCCGCTTGACCGCCGAGATGAAGATGTCGCCGATCTGTTGTCCGCAGCGTACGAGGGTGCCGTCGATGTCGAAGAGCAGGAGTTTTCTCACGCCGCGGACACTAGCACGGGCCCTCCGTGACTCCTCGCGCTCAAGGCGCGGTCTCGGCCAGACGCTGGAACTCTTCGGCCTCTTCTTCGGTGTCGATATCGCGCGCCAGGGAGAGCACGTCGAGGATGGCGATACGGCCCCGGCGCTGAGGGTAGAGGCGGCGATGCTGGCGGGTGTAGAAGAGCTTTCGGATGCGGTCTTCAAACTCGGTTGTGACCGCTCGCCCGGCCTTCAGATGCGCCGCCATTTTGAGGCCGTTATAGAGCACGTCGAAGAAGGCATAGGGGCGCTCGCCGCGGCGCAGATAGCCCCAGTCCTCGCGCAGCAGGAAGCCGAGGACCCGAGGCAGGATGCCGAGCCGGCGCCGGGCGACGCTGGCGTTCCTGGTGGCGTAGAAGAGGTCGAAGAGGTGGTAGACGAACGGCAGGCGGAGGGGCCTGATGTCTGCCACCACGATATGCCCCGGCAGGGTCGCCAGCGCTTCCGCGGAGCCGGGCGGCTGCAGCCAGTAGCGCGGCTTCCACTCCGAGCTTCCCAAGTCGTCGGCGGTCACGGGAATATGCGGCATCCAGAAATCGAGGGGCTGGCGGCTCAGCAGATCCTGCACGGCGATCTGCAGCTCGTCCGGGTCGGGAAGGATGTCGCAGGTGGTCACTGCGATCAGCTCGGGGTCTAGAGAGCGCACGGAATCGATTCCCGTGCGCAGGTTGTCGCCAAAGCCGCCGTCGGTCTCGAGGATGCACTCCTCGGGAACGATGCCTTCGTAAATTCTCTTCGGCCCCGCCACGAAGATCGGCCCGAAGGCTCCGCATTCCGACATGCGCTCGATGACCCGGGTGATCAGGGGCGCGCCGCCGATCTCGAGATCCGCTCCCTTATATCCGTGCAGCGTGCGCAGGCCCTTGCCGGAAGCCGGCAGGTCGGCGGGGCGGCGGTCCCGGCCGCCGAGGATGATGAGTGGGATCTGGCTCATGGCTCTCTCAGCTCATCGAGCCGAGCAGATCGATGTGGGCCACGGGCTCGCTCGGCTGCTCGAGCTTGAGGAGCAGCCGCTCGAGGGGCTTGCGCCACGCCTCGAGGTAGGAGATGCGGTCGATGATCAGATCGTCGGTCTCGGGGTCGAGGCCGAGCAGCGATTCGAGCTGGTCAAACATCGTCACCGGCACCTCGTCGGGCCGGTCGCGACGCCTGAAGAGCCGATTGTAGGTGAGCTGCAGCAGGTCGCGGTCGAAGTCCTGGAGCTCCTGTCGGTGGCTGATCTGCACCAGCAGGCCGGTGAAGGCGGAGAGATCCTGCCAAATTCTGCGCGCCTCCGCCGGCTGCTGCTGCGAGCTGCCCAGCCAGTCGAGAATGCGCTTGAGCAGGTCGCGCAGGTGGACGCGATCCTCGACCCGCAGAAACGGGTAGACCGACAGCTCGCGAAAGGCGACCACCCGATAGAGCACTTTGCGCAGACGGCGCTCGGCGTCCAGGTCTTCGCCCGCGGCCTCTTCAGTCTCGCGGCGAAGGTTCCAGTACAGCTTGCGGATTTGCAGCGACAGCTCGACGTCGAACCACTGGCGCTTGGGGGCCGCCTCGCCCTCGAACTCGTAGATTGCCGACTCCACCGAGACCAGCGCCTTGCGCAGACAGCGCAGGGCCGATTCGCAGCACGAGGCCAGGTTTAGCGTGTCGCCGCGGCCCGTGGCGGCGCCCACGAGGCGCCTCAGGTTGTCCTCCAATTCCTTGCGCGCGAAATAGGCGACGTCCACCAGGTCGCGGGTGGCCAGCTCGGCCGAGATCATCAGGCCGATATGCAGAAGGGTATCGCCGGGAGGTGGCCTGGAAACCTCGGCGGCGTGCGCCGGGTCGTAGTTTGCCTCCACCGCGCGCACGAGCTCGATGCCGTCGCGCACGCGGCGGGTGACTTTGGGCACCAGGTCGACCGCCAGGCCGATCAGGGCGCTATCTTCCGGCACCCGAACGTCCAGGTCGGCAACCTGACGAAGCTGCTGCCCGAAGCGCTCGGCGAGCTGAAGAAAACCTGCGGAGGAAGGGGTCATGAAGCTGAGGGCACCGGTGGGCCGTGGCGGCGCGGTGAGGGCCTCGCAGGGGCTGGAGCTTGGAGGCGGCCGCACGAGGGCCGATGATACTCCACGCTGGAGAGCCTCTTACATTTCCGTGACTCTCCGATGACCCTCGCCTTATAATTCGCCGCCTGGCCTCCCTTGCCTCGGCTGCTGACGGGCGCCGCTCGAGCGCCGCGACGCGCGGGCCGGCCGACCCTAGATTTCTTCCTTCCTCCCCCCCCCTCTACAGGTTCTCCTCTTATGAAAACCATCCGCATCGGAAACGGGCAGGGCTTTTGGGGCGACAACGTCGACGCTCCGATCCGCCTTCTGCGCGGCGGCGAGATCGACTACATCGGCATGGACTACCTCGCCGAGGTCACCCTGTCGATCATGATGCGCCAGAAGCTCAAGGATCCTTCGAAGGGCTACGCCACCGACTTCGTCGACTTCATCGCGCAGGTGCTTCCCGAGCTCAAAGAGCGCGGCGTTCGCGTGCTCTCAAACGCTGGCGGCCTCAACCCCCACGCCTGCCGCGCCCGGATCCTCGAGCTGGCCCGGGAGCAGGGGGTCTCGGGCCTGAAGGTGGGCGTGGTCGAGGGAGACGATCTTCAAGGCCGCCTCCAGGAGCTGATCGACGCCGGGCATGAGCTGCGCAATATGGACACCGGCGAGCCGATCGCGCCGCTGCTCGGCAAGGTGTCGAGCGCCAACGCCTACCTGGGCGCCGCGCCGGTGGTCGAGGCCCTGGCCGCGGGCGCCGACATCGTGCTGTGCGGCCGGGTGACCGACACGGCCCTGGCTTTAGCGCCCATGATCCACGAATTCGGCTGGGGCGAGGAGCAGTGGAACCAGCTGGCCGCCGGCACCATCGCCGGCCATATTCTGGAGTGCGGCCCGCAGTGCACCGGCGGCAATTTCACCCGCTGGTGGGAGGTCCCCGATCTGTGGAACGTCGGCTATCCGGTGATCGAAGCGCGGGAAGACGGCAGCTTCACGGTCACCAAGCACGACGGCACCGGCGGGCTGGTGAGCGTCGATACGGTTTCGGAGCAGCTGCTCTACGAGATGGGCAATCCCGACGAGTATCTGACCCCCGACGTCACCGCCGACTTCTCGTCCGCCGAGCTGGAGCAGGCGGGCGAGAACCGGGTGGCGGTCCGCGGCATCCGCGGCGGCCCGAGGACCCCTTTTCTCAAGATCTCGCTGTCGTATCTGGCGGGCTATAAGGCGACCGGCACCCTGACCGTGACCGGCCCGCGGGCGGTGGACAAAGCGCGGCTCTGCGCGGAGATCGTGTGGAAGCGCCTCGAGCGTTCCGGAGTCCTGTTCGAGGAGGATTCGCGAGTCGAGGAGCTGGTGGGCCTGGGCGCCTGTCTGCCGGGGGTTTTCGAGACGCCTCAGGATCCGCCCGAGGTGGTGCTGCGGCTGGGCGTGCGCGACGCCGACTACGCCAAGGTGGAGCGCTTCGGCAAGGAGCTGGCCCCCCTGGTGACCGCCGGGCCGCCGGGCGTCACGGGCTTTGCGGGCGGCCGGCCCAAACCCCAGCGGGTGGTCGCCTATTGGCCGGCGCTGCTGGCCCGCGAAGAGGTCGAGAACCACGTTCAGGTCACCGTCGAGGAGGTGTGAGATGAGCAGCACCGAAGCCGTCCGTCGAGTCAAGCTATCGGCGATCGCCCACGCCCGCTCGGGCGATAAGGGAGACGCCTCGAACGTCGGCCTGATCGCCGACTCCCGGGAGCTTTACGAAGTGATCGAGCGAGAGGTCACCCCCGAGAGGGTGCGCGAGCACTTCCGCGGCTTCGTCCGCGGTCCCGTCGACCGCTACCGGGTGCCCAATCTGCGCGCTCTGAACTTCATCCTGCACGACAGCCTGGGGGGCGGCGGTACCGAGAGCCTCAAGACCGACGCCCAGGGCAAAACCCACGGCCAGGGCCTTCTGCAGATGGAGATCGACGTGCCCGAAGAGCTGCTGCCGCCGGCCGAGGAGCGCGGCTAGTGACCCGAGGGCTCGAGCGTTCGTGGAGCATGCTGCGGGTCGAGCGCGCGGGCTCAGGCGACGGCGATCTCCTGTGGGTCACCCTCGAGAATGCCGCCAAAGCCAACGCGCTCTCGGCGCCCCTGGTGCGCGAAATCACCGAGCTCTACTCTCTCGATCTGCGGGCCGAGGGGGTTCGCGCGGTGCTGCTGCGCGGCGCGGGCCGGCACTTTTCAGCCGGCGCTGATTTGGCGCATCTCGAGAGCCTCAAGAGCGCCGGGCCCGAGGAAAATCTGCGGGACTCAGGGGCTATCCGCGATCTCTTTGCCGCCATTCTCTACCAGCCGGCCCTGACCGTAGCCGCCGTGCACGGCTCGTGCGTGGCGGGCGGCTGCGGCGTCGCCACGGCCCACGACTACGTGGTGGCCGAGGAGGGGGCGCGCTTTATGTACAGCGAGGCGCGCATCGGCTTCGTGCCCGCCCTGGTCGCCACCTTCCTGCCCCTGCGCGTGCGCGGCCGCGACCTGCGCGAGCTGCTGCTCGACCCGCAGTTTTTGGGAGCTTCAGAAGCCCAGGCCATCGGCCTGGTCAACCGCGTGGTGCCGGCCGGCCAGCAGGACGCCGCCGCCGAGCGCCTCGCCGCCGGCATCCTCGAGCGGGGAAGCTCCGAGTCGATCGCCCGCACCAAGGCTCTGCTGCTCGATTCCCTGGGCCTGCCCCTGGAGGAGGCCCTAGATCGCGCCGCCCGGGCGAACGCGCAGTCCCGGGAGACCGCCGACTGTCGCCGCGGGATCGCGACCTTTCTCGAGACCAAGCGCGCCCCTACCTGGCGCATCGGCTAGCTGCTCTCTACCCTCAGTCGGCCCGAGGCGCCGCCAGGGTATGTGGCACGGTCTCGAGATCCCAGGGCCACACCAGGCCGCGGGCGCTCGCCGCGGCGTGCTCGGTGCCGTAGAGCCTCTCCACCAGGTAGAACGCCGGCTCGTAGCTCATGCCGCCGCCCACCGAGGTGATGAATTTGCCGTCGACCACCAGGCGCACGTCGTCTCGCATGTCGACCTTGGGAAACATCTCGCGAAAGCGCGCGCGGTCTCCAGGAAAGGTCGTGGCCACCCGGCCGTCGAGGGCGCCGGTCTTGGCCAAGGGAAAGGCGCCGTCGCACACGGTGATCACCCACTGGGCTTCGGCCACGGCCTTCTCGACCCAAGCCATATAAACCTCATCTTCGAGATCGCGGTCCATCGAGCCGATCGTCGAGGGAATGACGAGGATGTCGGCTTTCGGGGCGTCCTCAAAGCCGTGGTGGGGATCGACGACGATGCCCTCGAAGGTGGTGAGCGGCTTTCCGTCGTGGGACACCACGGCGGTCTCGATGTAGTTCTCGGCGTCGCGAAAGACCGAGTGCTGCAGCACGTCGTAGGGCGCCATCAGCTCGCTGTTATAGACCCCTTCGGCCACAAGGAAAAGCGCCGTGAGAACCTCTCCTCGGCCCGCGGCCTGGCCCTCGGGTTCCGCGGCGCCTGCGCTGCCGCTCCAGGAGATCGGAGCTAGAAGGCTCCAGCAGAGAGCGAGGGTCAGGAGCGATCGGCGGCGCGGCGGGGTCGTGGGTTTCATGGCGATATCTTGCCACGAGATCCAGCCATCCGCTGCGCCGCTGACCGCGTCGTCAATCGAAGTCGAGACCGCTCGAGGACTCGAGCTCGCTCCGGCGCGACCGCAGCCCCGAGGAGACCAGCCAGGCTCCGAGACCTATCGGCACTAGGAACCAGAAGTCGAAGAGGCGCGAGAGGTCGATGCCGAAGGCCTCGAGCAGGCCGTAGAAGCCGACGAAGAGAAGCACCGCGCCGGCCGCGATGTTGCCGCCACTGCCTCGGCCGGCCCGATTCTCCACGGGCAGATCGGCCTCGGTGACTCCGTAGTTGATCAGAGTCGCCTGGCGCACCGAGTCGACCACGCTGAAAATCCAAACAAAGATCATCGACGGCACCAGCAGCGCGAGCTCGATGCCGTTGCTGGAGGCCTGGGCGCTGAAGAAGAGGCTGACCGCGATGGCGAAGTTGATGAGTCCACGCTGCGCCAGGCCGTTGTAGACGTTGCCCATGCCGGGCAGAAAGAGCGAGAGCATCCCGGCGATGAACGGCGAGCGCTGGTAGCGCGCCGGCGGCGGCGCCGGGGCCGCATACGACGGCGGAGGGGGAGGGGGCGGCGGCTCGTAGCTCGGCGCCGGCTCGGGCTCGTGCTGGTGGCCCGGCTCATAGGCGGAGTCCGGGGACTCGTCGTGGGAATCCATCGGCGGGTCTTCCGGGAGGGCCTCTGCTCCTCTCTCGGCGGCGGCGTTTTCACTCATCGTCGTCTCCTGGCTGAAAGAGCTCGCTGCCGAGGCGGGCCAGCTCTGAGTTTTCGAGGGTTTTAAGGGCATTCCTGAGTCGGTCTGCCGCGGCTTCGTAGTTTTCGGAGGCTTCTTCGCGGAGGTCTTGGCCCGCGGCGTCCGCGGCCCGCTGGGCGCGCCGCCACTCGCGGTTCGCCGAGTCCGTCCAGGCAGACCAGCGCCGCTCGAGATCGCCGCTCGCCTGGCGGAGGCCCTCCTCTGCCTGGGTGAAGGTTTCGCCGCCGGCGAGGCGGCTCGTCTCCTGGATCCGCGCGGGAGCCTCCTGCACCCAGGCGGTGGTTTGGGCGAAGCGCGCCGAGGCGTCTTGGGCCGCCAGGCCGAGGGCGGCGGTCAAGAGCAGGCACGCGGCCGTAGCCCAGCGTGAGTCGGTCACCCACCGCGGCAGCTGCTCCGCCGCCCGGCGCTTCGGGATGGCGCGGAGCCTCGTCTCGAGAGCGTGGGGCAGGGGCCGCCGCCGCCGCGCCTCGGCGAAGGTCACCGCCAGAGCGTCGTGAGCCGCCCGGCGACCGGGGTTTCTCTCTTCGCCGAGGGGCACTCGATCGCCCAGAGGATCACCGGAGAGCGCCGAGACGTAGAGCGAGTCGGCGCGCTCAAGGTCTTCCGGCATGGCGGCGAGGCGCGCGGCGAGGCCCGCGGGTAGCCCTCGAGGCTCGAGGGGCGCTCCGGACTCGGCGGCGGGCTGGGGCTCGCCCAACGCTTCTATAAGCGCCGCGTACTCGCGGCACTCCGGGGAGTCGCACCTCGCCGCTCCTCCGCCCTGCGGGCGGGGGCCGCGGCAGGCCGGCGAGAGGCCGTAGCAGCGCGACGGCTTCATGAGCTGCCGCCCCATCGCGAGCCCGGCTCGGCCGGTTCGGCGGCGCTCTCCACGCGGCCGAGGCGTTCGGTCATGCGGCTCATCAGCTCGCGGCGCGCGCGGTTGAGCCTGGACTTCAGGGTGCCCACGGAGATCTCCAGCATGTGGGCGATCTCCTCGTAGGAGAGGCCCTGGAGGTCGCGCAGCAGGATCGCGGTGGCCTGGTCTTCGCGCATCGTCGCGAGGGTTTCGTGGACCATCTCGCGGCGCTGCCTGAGCCAGGAATGGCGGTGCGGGTCGTCGTCGCTGGCGTGAAATCGCAGGGCGGTTTCCGCGGAGACGGTCTCCGACTGATAGCGCCGCCTGTGGTGGCGGTAGTGGTCGATGCACAGATTGCGCGACAGGCGGAGCGCCCAGGCGATCAGCGGCACGTCGCCGCGGTAGGCCGCTAAGTTGGCGTAGATCTTGAGAAAAATATCCTGGGTGAGCTCCTCCGCCTCGCCCTCGTGGCCGGCGAAGCGGCGCGCCACGCCGTAGAGGCGCTCTCCGTAGCGGCTGACGATCTCGTCCCAGGCCCGCGGATCGGCCTTGGCCGCCCGCCGGGCCAGCATCAGGTCGGGATGCGTGGCGCCGGCCTCGCCGGAGTGGCTCGTCGTGTTCACACCAGGTAGGACGGAAGGCCGGCGAGAAAAGTTCGGCCGGCCCCTCTTTCGTCCACCGGGCGCCGCCGCGCGTCGCGGATCAGGCGCGCAGGGCTTCGCCCAGGGCCGAAATCGCGTCGTCCAGCTGGCGATCGCTCAGATACGGCGCGGGCCCCAGCCGCAGGCAGTCGCCGCGCACGTCGGTGCGCACGCCGCGCTCGAGCAGCAGGGCGCACAGGCGCGCGGCGTCGGGCGAGCGGAGGGTGAGAAAGCCGCCCAGCTGCTCGAGGCGCACGGCCGGGCGGGAAATGCGCGCCGGATCGGCGCCCAGACGGTCGAAGCCGTCGATCAGCCGGCCGATTTGGTGCTGGCTCGTGCGGCGCAGAAGCTCCACGCTCAGCCCGAAGCGGTCAAAGAAGTCGAGCACGGCCGCGGCGCGGAAATGGCTGGTCGGGTCATAGGTGGCGCCGATGAAGGCGGCGGCGCCGCGGCCGTAGGCCACGCTGCCCGCGGGCGCGTGGGAGAGATCCTCGAATTCCGCGAACCAGCCGGTGACGACGGGCCGTAAATCGCGCCCCGGGGGCACGCGCAGGAAGCAGTTGCCCTCTCCGAGCTGGCAGTATTTATAGCCGCCGCCCACCGCGAAGGCCGCGTCTAGCCCGGCGCCCTCGAGGTCGCACGGCACCACCGCGAGGTGGTGGTAGGTGTCGAGCAGCAGCTCGGCGCCGTGGATTTGGGCCGCCCGCAGCGCCCGCTCGAGGCCCGGAACGATGCGGCTGTCGTGAAAAAGCACCGTCGAGCAGAGAACCGCCGCCGTTCGGTCGTCGACCTCGGCCGCCAGCCTCTCGGCCAGGGTCTCGGCGTCCCGGGACGACACCCGCACGACCTCGATTCCCACCTCCTCGAGTCGCTGGAGCTGGCGCCTGATGGTGTGGAACTCACCGTCGGTGGTCACCAGGCGCGGCCGCTCCCTGAGGGGCAGCGCCGAGAGAAAGCGCACCAGGAGATCGTGGGTGTTGGGCGCCAGCGTCAGGTTCTCCGGGCGGTCGCCCAGCCAGTCGGCGAAGCCGCGTCGCACCCGCTCGGCCTTCTCGAAGGCGAGATCCCATTTGCCGTCCACCCGCTCGGCGGCGGCGTCGAAGGCCTCGATCTGACCGTCGCGGGCGACGTCGGGCCACGCCTGGTGGGAGTGGCCGGTGAGCAGCAGCCGCTCGCCCACCCGGAATCGTGAGTAGTGGCGCGCCAGCGAGTTGGGGTCGCGGCGCAGGGCGTCTAGGGAGACCATGGCCTGCTTCATCGCTTCCTCCGCGGCTAGAGATCGGAGCGGATCGCCCACAGATCCGGAAAGAGCGGGTGATGGAGCGTCGAGCGCAGGTAGGCCGCGCCCGAGGAGCCGCCGGTGCCCTGCTTGCTGCCCAGGGTCCGCTCCACCATCTTGACGTGGCGATAGCGCCACTCCTGGATTCCCTCGTCGAAGTCGACCAGCCGCTCGCACACCATGGCGAGGCGGTCGTCCTGACGGTAGATCTCGATCAGCTGATCGCGGATCTCGGGCAGCTCGACCAGGGGCTTGTCGGCATCGAACTCGAAGACCGTCTGCGGAATCGCAAGACCGCAGCGGCTCAAGTAGCGCAGGAAGCGCTGGTAGAGGGTCGGCTCCTCGAGTCGCCTTTGCAGCCGCTTGAGGGCCGGCTCGTTGCCCTGGTGGTGCTTGAGCATCTGCGGGCGTCGATGGCCGAGCACGAACTCAAGCTCGCGAAATTGAGGCGACTGGAAGCCGCTCGCCTGCGCCAGGCTCGAGCGGAAGGAGGCGAAGGAGATCGGCGTCATGGTCTCCAGGATATCGACCTGGGAGACCATCGTCTTGAGGATGGTCAGCACGCGCTTCAGGGTGTGGTTGATGCGCGGCGTGCGGTCGTCGTCCTCGCGGTGCGCCTCGAAATGTCCGCTGAGGTGATCCAGCTCATGCAGCACCTGGCGGAACCACAGCTCGTAGACCTGGTGGATGACGATGAAGAGCATCTCGTCGTGCTCGGCATCGTCCCAGGTGTCGCCGGACCGGGGCTTCTGGAGCTCGAGGAGGGGCTCGATCTCGAGATAGCTCGAGTAGGTCAGCGACTTCGAGGAATCCTGGGGCGGCGGATCCTCAGAGAAGAACGGGCATCCTCCTTCGCTCATGAGTGTGCTCCGGGCGGGCCCCACAGGTCTTTTTCGTCCTTCGGCGGACGGGCGCTGCGGCCGCCGCTCGATCGTTTGGCCTCAACCTCCTGGAGACAGGCCTCCAGGGCCCGCGACTGGCGCTCGCACAGGCTGGCGATGCCTTCGAAGGCGAGGTCCAGGAGGCGGTCGCTCTCGGCGCGCGTGAAGGTGCGGCCCTCGGCCGTGCCCTGGATCTCGATGATCTCGCCGTCCGCCGTGCCGACCACGTTCATGTCGACGTCGGCCGCCGAATCCTCAACGTATTCGAGGTCCAGCAGCGCCCGGTCGTCCAGCAGGCCGACCGAGACCGCGGCCACCTGGCGGATCACCGGCCAGCGCCTGAGGTCGCCGGCTAGGTAGGCGTTCGCCAGGCCCTGGACCAGCGACACCCAGGCCCCCGAGATCGACGCCGTCCGGGTGCCGCCGTCCGCCTGCAGAACGTCGCAGTCGAGGGTCACGGTGACTTCGCCCAGCTTCTCCAGGTCGACGGCGGCGCGCAGGCTGCGGCCGATCAGGCGCTGAATTTCCAGGGTCCGCCCGCCGGCCTTGCCCTTGGTGATCTCCCGCCGGTTGCGGGTGTGGGTGGCCCGCGGCAGCATCGAGTACTCCGCGGTCACCCAGCCGCGGCCGGTGTCGATCAGGAAGGGCGGAACCCGAGACTCGATCGAGGCTGCGGTGAGCACCCGGGTATCGCCCATGGAGATGAGGGTGGAGCCCTCGGCGAATTTTTGGGCGCCCAGCTCGAGGCTCACGGGCCGCAGCGCGTCGGCTTGGCGGCCGTGGGGCCGGTCGGAGGAAGGGTGGTGGGTCATCGGTTCTCCTGCGTTCACGGGTTGCGTCTAGGCCCGATCTTCTCTCATCCGGCGTCGATTCAGGCCACCTCCACCCATTCGAGCGTGATCTCCCCCTCCCTCTCCCCCCAGCCCTCGGGCTGCTGGAGGAGGTCGGCGGCGATTCGCCGGAAGCGCTCGGCGAGGTCGGTGACGCAGAGATGATGGCGCGGCGCGGCGCCCGCGGTGCGCAGCAGGCCCCGCTCTTCGAGCCGCTGCGCAACCTCTACGGCCACCGTCTCGGCGGGATCGACCAGCGCGACCCCGCGGCCGACCAGCCCCTCGAGGAGGGGAACTAACCGCGGGTAGTGGGTGCAGCCGAGAATCAGCGTCGACGCCCCCTTCTCGAGCAGCGGCTCAACGTAGCGCCGCGCCACCGCTTCGGCGATCTCGTCGTCGTGCCAGCCTTCTTCGACCAGCGGCACGAAGAGCGGGCAGGGTTGATTGAGGATCTCGGCGCGCGGCTCGATCCGCCGGATCGCCCGGCCGTAGGCGTCCGAGAGCACGGTCGACTCCGTGGCCAGAACGCCGATCGCGCCCGAGCGGGCGGCGCGCACGGCGGCGCGGGCCCCGGGGCCGATCACCCCCCACACGGGCGCCCGCTCCGTGACGTTCTCGAGCGCCAGCGCCGAGGCGGTATTGCACGCCACCACCACCGCCTTGACGCCGCGGGCGAGGAGGAAGTCGATGTTGCGGGCGCTGTAGCGCGCCACCGTCTCGGCGGACTTGGTGCCGTAGGGCAGGCGCGCGGTGTCGCCCAGATAAAGAATCGACTCGTGGGGCACCCGGCGGCGCAGGGCCTCCACCACGGTCAGGCCGCCGACGCCGGAATCGAATACGCCTATCGGACGATCGTCGGCCACGGGCGCGTCCTCTTATTCAGGATCTAGCCACTCGTCGAGCTTGGCGCGATCCAGCTGCGGTTCGCCGTGAGCGGCCGGGTCAGGTCGATATGGCCGGCCAGGGTCGGCGGCTGCTGGCCGTCGACCATCACCACCACGCGCTCGATGCGCTCGCTGTTGAGAGTCACCGTATTGACCAGGCTGTAGAGGGAGAGCATCTCGTACTTCGCTCCCACGCCGCCGAGCGTCACTCCCTCCGGCAGGCGGAGATCGAGGGCCAGGGCCGCGGGCTCCAGGAAGTAGAGCCCGCCCAGCTCTGTTCCCGGCGGCAGGGGCGAGGCCAGATCATCGGCCCGGTCCGCCGTGGCCAGCAGCGCCTCCAGCAGGGCTCGGATGCGCGCTTCCTCATCGTCGGCCGGCGCCTCGATCTCGGCGCCGTGAAGATAGCCGTCCCCTCCGAGCAGGTAGAGCGTCGCCGGCGTCGTAGCGGCCGTCTCTTCGGCGTCCTCCACGTCCTCGCCTGCCGCGATCGGCGGTGCGCCCGCGGGAGACTCGCCGCCGCTCGGCGCAAAGAGAAGCCAGGCGCCTGCGACCGCGGCGAGGGCCAGCACGATGAGCAGAGCCGCGGTGCGCGGACTCACCGTGAGCCCCCGCCCGCCGGCCCGGCGCCGGCCTCTCGCGGCGGCGAGTCGCGGGCCTCGAGCTGGGTCTTAAAGCGCACCACGGCGCGCACCAGCGCATCGGCGAGCTGGGCTCGGTAGGCCGGGCTGCGCAGCTTGGCCTCTTCCTGGGGATTGGAGATAAAGCCCAGCTCCACCAGCACCGCCGGCATGGTGGCTCCCATCAGCACCTTGAACGGCGCCTGCCGCACGCCGCGGTCGCGCAGCGCGAGGGCCTGGTTCAGCTCCTCCTGCACGAGGTTGGCGAAGCGCTGGCTCTCGTTGAGGTGATAGGACTGGGCCAGATCCCAAAGGATCAGATCCAGGCCGTCTCCCGCCGTTTCCGGAGCGTCCGTCGCGCTGTCCCGATTCTCGGCTGCGGCCAGCTGGGCGGCCAGCTCGTCGCTCGCCTCGCGGCTTAGAAAATAGGTCTCGGCGCCCCGGGCGCGAGTGCCGCGGTAAGAGTTGAAGTGCAGGGAGATGAAGAGATCGGCCTTGTTCTCGTTGGCCAAGGCCGTACGCGCCGTGAGGCTGACTTCCTCATCGCGCTCTCGGGTCAGCACCACGCGCACCGGCATGCGCTGCTCGAGCTTGGTGCGCAGCAGGCGGGCCATCATCAGGGTGAGCTTCGACTCATAGGTGCCCGTGGCGCCCACGGCGCCGGTCTCATCCGGGCCGCCGTGGCCGGGATCGAGCACGATCGTGCGAATGCCCCCTGCCAGCGGGGTGAAGGCGGGCTTTTCGGCCTGCTTATCGCGCGGCCGGGAGCGCTGGCGAAAGATATCGATCACCATGCTGACCCCGTCGGTGCGCGGTACCAGGCGCGGCTCGAAGGCCTTGGCGTCCTCGGCGAGCTTCAGGCGGATGCGCGTGGGCGTTATGACCACATCGTTCACCAGCGGGTCGGCGGGGCGCGAGAAGGGCACGCTGAGGGTCAGGCTGTCGCCCACCAGGCGAATCTCCACGGCGCCCGGCAGCTCGTCGAAGCGGAAGCGGGGGCGCTGCGAGAAGAAAATCTCGAGGGTGCTGGCGCGGTGCTGGTGCACCAGCTCGAGGGCGCCCGTCAGCTCGCGCAGCTCGCGGCGCTCGAGGGTCAGCTCGAGGGTCCGGAAATCCCAGCGGAACTCATAGCCCAGCTCCTCGCCGAAGGTGCGGCGGAGAAATTCGAGGGGCACCTCGAGGCCCAGGGCGCTGCGAATCGGCGAGGTCTGGAGGCGCCAGATCTCCTCGCGCGTGGAGCCGTCGGGAGACACCGTGACGACCGTCGGATCGTCGGGTCCGAGCACCACCTGCTTATCGGCGAGGATCAGCGTATGGGCCTCGCCGAGAGGGCCTACGCGCAGGCCGGTTCCCAGCAGCTCGGCGATCGGCGAGATGGCAAAGCGAGGGCCGTCGCTGCGCAGGCTAAAGCCCACGTTGGCCCGCTGCTGGCCCTCGAACATCAGGCGCGCCGAACCTGAGGGGGTGACCTCGGGCGGTGAGGAATCTTCGGCCTCTTGGGCGCTCGCGGGCCCGCCCAGGCCGACGCCGAGGGCACAGGCCACGAGCAGGAGACTCGGGAAAAATGAAGGTTTCACGTCGCTCGCAATCCAAAGGGGCGAGGCGGAGGCCCCGCCGCCCGTTACGGGCGCATGATACCCCAGCGCCGACCTAGTGCCCGATCCGCCGATCGGGCTCTTGCCGGGCGATCACGAGCCCACGGCGCCGGGCAGCCAGCCGGAGATCGCCTCGCCGATCTCGTGCGGCGAGTCCTCCTGAATGAAGTGCGCGCCGGGCACCGTGACCTCCGTGAGATTCGGCCACGTGCGCGCGAAATCCCGCGCATGGCCCACCAGGAAAGCCCCGGGATCCGCGTTGATGAAGAGCTTGGGAATCTCGCTGGTGGAGAGATATTTCGCGTCGCTCTCGAGGATGGCCACGGGGTCCGCCGGCTGCCCCTCGATCGGCAGCTGCCGAGGGCCGGCGATCGTCGGCCGGCGCGCCTCGCCCGGCTCGGCGAACGGGCGCCGGTACTCGGCGTGCTCGGCCTCGCTCAAATCGCGCAGGATGGCGCTCGGAAGGAGAGTTTCGATGAAGAAATTATCCTCCAGAGCCATCGCGTCGCCGGCCGGCGAGCGCAGGGTGCCGATCGGGCCGTGAAGGTCTTTGGGGAAGTCGTCCCAGGTGGGGAAAGTCGTCACGATGGCCTCCATGAAAACCAGCGCCTTCACCGCCCCGCGGTGCTGCTCCGCCCAGTGAAAGCCGATGCCCGATCCCCAATCATGCAGCACCAGGGTGACGTTCTCCGTAACCCCCAGCTCCTCGAGCAGCGCGAAGGTGTAGCGGCAGTTCTCGGCCAGCGAGTAGCTGCCTTCTCCCGTGTCGTCGAGCTTCTCGGAGTCCCCCATGCCGATCGTGTCGATCGCGATCAGGCGCCCGTGCCCCTCGAGGTGCGGCATGACGTTGCGCCATAGGTAGATCGAGGTCGGGTTGCCGTGGAGAAAGACGATGGGGTCTCCAGTTCCCTCCTCAACGTAAGCCATCTTCTTGCCGAGTACGGTTTTGAACTTCTTGTCGTAGGGCAGGGTTTCTGAGAGAGGGCTCATCGCGAGTGTCCTTGAGAGCTGCGGACGCCTGCTGCGGCGTCCAAAGGTTTCGAAAAATGGCAGTGGGTTCTGACGTCCGGGGTACGAAGTGGGAGCACGCGCGGCCTTATTGAGACTCAGGAGGTCTGGAAGAAAAAGCTGTCGGCCTGGCCAGATCCTTTAATCGCAGAGAAGATCGCCGAGGCGTACGTCCTGAAGGTGATGCGTCTCGCGCCCCCGGTAGACAGTGGTCCAGCGCTCCATCACCCAGCGCGCGTTCTGGAGAACCTCTTCCTGGGTCGGGTACTCCTCGCGTGGGTTCCGTTCAGGCACAGTGTGCAGGCTGCGGGGCTGCGCGGGTAAATGCGTTCTAAAGGTTTGCCTCTGCCCTTCGAAGTCGATGAACTGGGCAGAGCGGAAAAGGAGCCGAGGTAAACCCTTATGGTCATACCCGCTAAAGCTCGAGCCGTTAGACAACCCTCCCAAGAGCTCGGCTCGGACATGGTGGGACTCCGAGCTCGAGAGATTCCAGACCCTGGGCGGCAGACGCGTCTCCACGGTGAGATCCGGCCCCTCAAGACCTTCGGCGAAGTGAAACCAAACTTTGACCCCGTCAGGCCCCTCGAGAAGCTGGCCTCTCGAGGCCGATTCGAGGGGTTTTTCGATCAGCTCCCGCCGCTTTTTGATCCTTACGTCCAGCAAGAATGTCACGTCGACCTTCGCGTCGCGGTGCTTTGAGGCGGTGAGGGGCT
Source organism: Acidobacteriota bacterium (assembly GCA_039027015.1). GTDB lineage: Bacteria > Acidobacteriota > Thermoanaerobaculia > Multivoradales > J023 > JAUIJL01. The sequence continues at coordinate 17,572 of JBCCLG010000022.1, forward strand.
TCAACCTCTCAGAACGCCGGATTTGTGCACCAGAAGCCCTGGAATCCTTCTCTTCGGTGCCCCTTTGAGACGGTATCGCGGTACTGAAATTCCAAACGGAGTCGTATTTGGGGTCCAGCAGTCCAGGAACTCCTCGAATCTCGCCGTAGTGAATCACG
>JBCCLG010000023.1:0-17692 GCA_039027015.1 Acidobacteriota bacterium
ACCTCATTGAGTCCTGCTCCCCTGGCCCCTACCTCGAACTCTTCGCCCGCGGCCCCCGTGAAGGCTGGCACGTCTGGGGCAATCAATCGAGTCGGTTGGCCGCGCGAGTTCTGAGGGGGCCGAGAGGAGAGCACCGGGCGACGCAGCGGAGGGCGCCACTCCCGCAGCGTCCGGCGGCAGCGCCCAAGAACCCAGGGAACCGAGGGTCAGTTCGCCTGAGTCGCGTTCATCGACTCCCTACGACGCTTGCGCCCGCCGGTCCCGCGAATGCGATCAAGAGCCCGCTGACCCCCCCAACGCTGAGAGATCTTGTCGTCGTACTCGTCCGAGGTCTCAGCTACCGAAGAAAGAGCGTTCAGCAGATTCTGACGCTGGAGCGTGCGGCCGAGCAGAGTATGAGAGATGAAGACGTCGCCACCCACAATCGAGAACGATCCAAAGGAAAGAGTGTGGTTGAGCTCGAGCAGAGCTCCCATCAGCTCGTCATCGACGTCGGCTCCCTGCACGCAGTAGGCCATGATCACGATGCAGGTCTCCTCGGGGCCGTAGGGCTCCACGGCGATTTCGAGCACCGTCGAGCCGTAGCGCACGTAGAAGTGACCTTCGTCCTCGATGCTGTCCTCGAAAAGCTCAGACAGATATTGCTGCACCTGCTCGTAGGCCTTTTGGTGGTGCTTATGGGCGAAGTTCATCGTGTCTCCTCGTGGCGGTGTGGCGATCGTGGGCTGAGCCGGGCCTGAAGCCGTGTGTGAGAGCTCCAGGGTTGGCCGAGACGATCAGGATACCGGAATCTCGCTCCTTCGCCTGGGGCTTTGGCCCGAGGGACGGTCGGCCGGCCCCGCAGCGCAGGGCCCGCGGGCGTCAGTCCTCGTCGTCGCCCCAGTCCTCGTCGTCGTCCCAGTCCTCGTCGTCCTCGTCCGAGCTGTCGGGCTCGGGGGGCGCGATCACCGGCAGACCCTCGGGACCGACGAGGAAGCGGTAGAGATGGCCCCAGGCGATGGCGGCGAGCGGCAGGGTCAGGAGCACGCCAACCCCTGCGGCCAGCGCGCCCAAGGCCGTGAAGAGCGCGAGTCCCGCCAGGCGAATCAGTACGGCCCGGCGGCGGTCTTCGAGCAGCTCCGCGGCGAGTTCGATCATCGCCGGGAAGGACGGCGGCGAATTTGGATCCGCGGCCACGAAGGGAGCCATCACGTAGCGGTGCAGCACGCCGATCAGAATCGCCAGGCTGAGCGCGCCGCACACCCCGAAAAGCGCCGGTCGCGCGGCTTCCGAGGTGATGTGCCGATCGATCCACATCGCCGCGACCAGGGGGAAAGACGCGCCGGCGGCGATCAGATACGGCACCCAATACAGGCCGACGAACCGCTCGTAGCGCGTGAAGCCGAGAAACGGCGCGTAGGCCCTCGTGCGCTCATCGTCCACCACCGCCAGGGCGATCATCGGCAGACTGCCGAGAATCGGCGCCAGGGCGATGAGGATGAACGGGAAGTTGGCCAGCGGCACCAAACAGCCGCCGACCGCCAGGGCCGCGGTGGCGGGCAGGCCGACAAAGGCGGCCACCGGGCGGCGGCGGGCGCTGCGCATCGCGAGAGCCAGAAGACGGATCAGCGAAGGCGGCGCGCCGGAATCCGCGCCGCGGGCTCTAGAATTGCCGTGGGCGCCGGGTTCGCCGTGGGTCCCTGACTCGCCGTGGGTCCCTGACTCGCCGTGGGCTCCTGAGTCGCCTTGGGCCCCTGAGTTGTAGTTGCTGTCCGCGGCCATCGTTCCGAAATTGTAGACCTCCACGGGGCGCTCCGGGCCGTCCTCAACCCATTCACTTTCCTGAGGGAGATCCGCGACCATGAAGACCCCGCAGCCCGACTCCGTTCGCTGGGTCGACTCCTTCGAGGAGATCGCGCCCGAACCCGAAGAGCGCTCTTCGCTGCTTTTGGGCAACGGCTTCAGCATCGCCTGCGACCCGCGCTACTCCTACCAGGCCCTGCGTCCGCACGCCGAAGACAGCCTGCCCGAGGTCTCCCGCCGACTGCTCGACCGCATCGGCAGCGACAACCTCGAGGAGGCGATGCAGATCGTGGAGGACGTGCGCTGGGTGGCCGAAAGGCTCGAGGCCGAGGATCTGCGCAGCGACCTCGAGCAGACCCATTTCTCGACCCAGATGAGCCTGGTGAAAGCCCTTGCCCAGGATCATCTGCGCAGCCCGAGGGAGATCGACGTCGATCAAAAGCGTAGCCCGCACGCGGTCCGCTTCCTCGCCCGCTTCGCCACCCTCTTCACCACCAACTACGACCTTTTGCTCTATTGGACCCTGATGAAGAACGTCGGCAGCGAGGAGACCGGGTTCCGCTATCGCGACGGCTTTCACCGCGCTCCGGAGGCTCCCTACGGCGAGTTCACCCCGGCCGTGGATCCGAACGTTTACTACCTGCACGGCGCGCTGCACCTCTACTCCCACGGCGCCGCGGCGCGCAAGCACATCGCCCGCGCGGAGGATCGGGGCCTGGTGGCGATCGCCCGCGAAACCCTCGAGGCCGGCGACTCGCCGCTTTTTGTGGCCGCCGGCCGTCCCGAGCAGAAGCTCGCGGCGATTCAGGCCTCGCCGTATCTGACCGCCTCCCTTGAGGCCTTCCGCGCGGCGCCCGGCAAGCTGGTGATCTACGGCTGGAGTCTCGGCGCCTCCGACCAGCACCTGATCGACGCCATCGCCCACAACGACGCCCTCGAGTGCGTGGCGCTGAGCTATTACGGAGCCCGGGAAGAGCCAAAGAACCTGAGGCTTCTGGCCACCGCCGCCGAGCTGGCGGCCGACGCCCAAAAGGCCCGCGGCCGTCCCCTCGACGTGGTGCTCTACCCGAGCGAAAGCGCCAGGGTCTGGGGCTAGGGCCTGGACCCCATCTTGTAGACTGATCGCCATGGATATGGCCAACACCGACATCGTGCGCAAAGCCCCCGGCGGCGGCGTCTTCATCCCGAGCTCGCTGTGGATCGATCGCCCCGATGCCCTGCTGCGGATCGAGGCCCGGCTCGCCGCCGGCGAGATCTCCAGCGAGCACGCCGAGCAGCTGCGCTTCTTCGCCGAGAACGGCTATTGCGTCTTCGACCTCGACCTGGGCGATGAGGTCTTGGGCGCCGTCGACGCCGACGTCGATCGCCTGTGGCGCGAGCGGCCGCGCGACGTGGCCTACGCCTACGACGGGCCGGCCGGGCGCCTCTGCCACGCCGATGAAGGGCGCGAGCGGCGCACGCGCTATCGCCTGCACGACATCCACTCCCACGCGCAGTCCTTCCGCCGCCTCTATCTCGACCGCAAGATCCACCGCCTGATCGATCTGATGCTCGGCGAGCCTTCGGTGGCCATCCAGTCGCTCTACTTCGAGTACGGCAGCCAGCAGACCCTGCACCGCGACGCCGTGGTGGTGCCGACCCAGGAGCACGGTCACCTGATGGCCGCCTGGATCGCCCTCGAGGACATTGAGCCGGCGAGCGGCGCGCTGGTCTACGTGCCCGGCTCCCACCAGATGCCGTGCTTCGAGACGGCGCCGGGGCGCTATATGTTCGACGGCAGCAGCATGGGCGCCGAGGTGGTCGAGCGGGGCCTGGCCTGGGAGGCCGAGCAGGAGGCGCGCTGCGGGCTCGAGGAGCGGGTCTTTGCCGCCAAGAGAGGGCAGGTGCTCATCTGGCACGGGGCCCTGCGCCACGGCGGCTCGCCGGTCACCGACGAGAGCCTGACCCGCAAGAGCTTCGTGGTGCATTTCTCGAGTCGCCGCACCTACCGGGAGCGCAGCCTGACCCTCAGCGAGCCCGACGGCTCCCACGTGGTGATGGGCACCGAGGAAACTCTCGAGAGCGCCGAGGGCCACCGAGGTTTTCAAAACCCCATGCTCGGCTCGCCCCGATGACGGGAGAGACCCCGACGCGCGGGGAGGCCCGCCGATGAGCGGCCTCTCGATCACCTACCGCGCCGAGGTCGAGCCGCAGACCGACGTTCTGCACCTCGAGGGCAGGGTGACCTTCCAGGAGGCGTCCGCCCTGCGCGATCAGCTTTTTGCGGCCATCGACGGGCGTTCCTCGGGCCGCCTGGTTCTCGAGCTGGCCGACGTCGAGCGGATGGACACGGCGGCCATGGCGGTGCTGGTCGAGGGCCTCCTGGCGACCCGCGAGAGCGATCTCCACCTCTCGTTCTGCACGCCCAGCGCCTCGGTGCGCCAGGTCTTCGAGCTGTCGGGCCTCGAGGAGGCCCTCGAGCGCTGCTACGGCTGTTTGGGCGACGCCCTCGCCGACGCGGGGCGCCGCGCCGCGCCGCCGAGCTGATCTCCGCCCGCGGCTCCGGATACGGGCGCCGGCCGCGGTCGTGAGAAGATCCGGCCATGACAAGCCCCTTGGACGCGGTGGCACGGCTCGGAGCCGGCGCCGCGGATCAGCTGGCCACCGTCGGGCGTCTCTCGCGCCTGGCCGGCCAGGCCACCCGTCAGGCCGTGATCGGCCCGTGGCGCGGAGAGAAGGTGCGCTGGCGCAGCGTGGCCGAGCAAATCGGCCGCGCGGGTGACGGCACCCTGCCGCTGGTCGCCCTGATTTCCTTTCTGATCGGCATGATCCTCGCCCTGCAGTCGGCGGCGCAGCTGCAGCAGCTGGGCGTGGTCGATCTGGTGGCGCGCCTGGTGGCGGTCTCCATGGCCCGCGAGCTGGCGCCGCTGATGACCGCCATCCTGGTCGCCGGCCGGGTAGGCTCGGCGATCGCCGCCGAGATCGGCACCATGAAGGTCTCCCAGGAGGTCGACGCCCTGGTGGTGATCGGCCTCGACCCGGTGTCCTATCTGGTGGTGCCGAGGTTTCTCGGCCTGCTGGTCGCCGTGCCCTGCCTGGCGATCTTCTCGGACCTGATCGGTTTTTTAGGCGGCGCGACGGTGGGCAGCCTGGTGCTCGGCCTGGGCTTTGCGGGCTATTGGGCCGACACCGCGGCGGCCCTCTCCCTGGAGGACGTGTGGAGCGGCGTGGTCAAGGCCCTGTGCTTCGGCGGCCTGATCGCTCTGGTGGCCTGCCAGCAGGGTCTTGAAACGCGCGGCGGCGCCAATGAAGTGGGCCGCTCGACCACCGCGGCGGTGGTGCGCTCCATCGTGCTGATCATCGCCGCGGACCTCATTTTCACCGCCTGGTTCTTCGTCAAGGGGTCCTAGATACACATGAGCGCCGCCGAATCCAGGGCTTCAGGCTCCGCCGATCGCCGCCCGCCGCCGGCGGTGGAGGTGCGCGGGCTGCGCAAGGCCTACGGCTCCAAGGTGGTGCTCAACCGCCTGGATCTCGATATCGAGGCCGGCGAAACCCTGGTGATTCTGGGCGGCAGCGGCAGCGGCAAAAGCACCCTCCTGCGCTGCCTGATCGGCCTCGAGAAGCCCGACGCGGGCAGCGTGCGGCTGCACGGCGTCGATCTCTTCAGCTCGCCCCCCGACGAAATCCTGCGCCTGCGCCAGCGCCTGGGAGTGGCGTTTCAGGGCGGCGCTCTTTTCGGCTCCATGACGGTGGCGGGCAACGTCGACCTGCCGCTTGCCGAATTTACCGACCTGCCGCCCTCCACCCGGCGTATCGTGGCGCGCATCAAGCTCTCGCTGGTCGGTCTCGAGGACGCCATGGACCGCTTTCCCTCGGAGCTTTCGGGGGGCATGCAGAAGCGGGCGGCGTTCGCGCGGGCCATGGCCCTCGACCCGGATCTGCTCTTCTGCGACGAGCCGTCCGCCGGCCTCGACCCGGTGACCGCCGCCGAGCTGGACGAGCTGCTGATCCGGCTCAAGGGCGTTTTCGGGGTCACCCTGGTGGTGGTCACCCACGAGCTCGACAGCGCCTTCAAGGTGGCCGACCGCATGGCCCTGATGAGGGACGGACGCTTTGCCGCCAGCGGTACCCCGGAGCAGATCCGAGCCAGCGCCGATCCCTGGGTGCGGCGCTTCCTCGACCGCCTGCCGGAGCCCGAGGAAGACGATCGCGAGCGGCGCTATCGAAAGTTGATCAGCCAATGGGAGAACGAGCCATGAGCGAGGGGCGCGGCGGGGAAGTGCGCACCGGACTATTCGTCATCTGCGGCGTGCTGCTGCTGGTGCTGCTGAGCCTGTGGGTGGCCGGAACCGATCCCTGGGGACCCGAGCGCACGCGCCACGTGGTCTCCATGCCCGACGCCGGCGGACTGCGGGTCGGCGATCCGGTGCGCGTCGCCGGGGTCAGCGTGGGGCGCGTGGTGGCGGTCGAGCTGCGGGCCGACCCGGCGGCGCCGGTGGCCTTCGGAATCGAGCTCGACAGCGGCGCGCCGGTGGGCAAGGAAAGCAGCGCCTTTTTCGGCAGCGACAGCCTTCTCGGCTCGCGCTTTCTGGCCCTCGAGCCGCGCTCCGCTGAGCAGGCGCAGATCCGGGACGGCGACCCCCTGCGCGGCGTCATGACGCCCTCGATGACCGAGGCCATGGGCAGCTTCGGCGCGGCCATGGGAGACGCCAAGGTGCTGCTCGCGGAGATGTCCGAGCTGGTGCGCGGCCTCAACGAACGCGGGCTGCCGATTCTCGATCGCGTCGAGGCCTTGACCTCCGAGGACAACGCCCGCGAGCTGACCCGCGCCCTGGGTGCCCTGCGCGGCACCCTGGAGGAGAGCGGGCCGCGCATCCCCGAGCTGCTCGCCCGCCTGGAGCAGACCCTCACCAGCATCGATCGCGGAGCCCAGGGCCTGCCGGAGGTCACCGGCCAGGCGACGGCGCTCCTCATCGACCTGCGCTCCGCCCTGGGGCCCGACGGCGAGCGCCTCGGGACGCTGCTCGAGTCCGCCGACGCCACCCTGGGTTCGGCCGACAGGACCCTCGGCGCGGTGGCCGGCAGCGTCGGCGATCTCGAGGCCGCCATGCGCGATCTGCGCGCCGCGGCCGACCATTTGGAAGAGCTGACCCGGACCCTCGAAGAGCGTCCGAACCGACTGATCGTGCCGTCGCGCCGCAAGGACCGCCGGCCCGGAGAAGGGATCCAGCCTTGAGCCACCCCGCCGTCGCCCCATCCACCCCCTCTCGGCCGCGAACCCCCGGGGCCGGCCGGCTCGCCTCCTGCGTCCTGGCGCTTCTGATGGCGGCGCTCGCCGCCGGCTGCGGCTCGGCGCCGCCGACCCGCTACTACCTGCTCGCCTCGCCGAGCGTCGCCGCGGGCGCCGCCGCCGAGACAGCCACTCGGAGCGCCGAGGGCGCCAGCGAAGAAAGGACCGCCGCCGGCCTGCGACTCGGAGTCGAAACCTTCGCGGTCGACCCGCCCTACGACCAGAATCGCGTGGTCTTCCGGATCGGCGAAGGCTCCGGCGAGGTGGGCTTTTACGAGCAGCACCGCTGGGCGGCGCCTCCCGGCCGGCTGGTGGCCACGGCTCTCGCCTCCGGGCTGCGCGGCCTCGAGGGGCTCTCCGAGGTGGAGCCGGCCACGGTGACCGGACGCTACGATCTGGTGCTCACCGGCCGGGTGATCTGCCTCGAGGAAATCGACCTGCCGGATCGCCAGCTGGCCAGGCTGCAGCTCGATTTGAAGCTCTACCGCCTGTCCGATGAAACCCTCCTGTGGTCGCGCCTGCTGAGCGCCGAGACGGCCGGCGAGGCCGCCGACGCCTCGGACATCATGCGCCAAATGCAGACCGCCTTCGAGCAGCTGCTCGGCGAGCTGCGCGGCGAACTCGCCCGGGCTGTAAGCAGCCTGTAAACATCGCCCGCCGCTTCGGAACACCGGGCGCGGGTTTTCGAACAATGGGCGAGCCCGCGCCCTTCGGATCCACTCCATCCCTCCCCCTGACCAGCCTATGACGCTCTACACCCTGTCCATACGCCGGCCCGTGCTCGCCATCGTGATGTCGCTGGTGCTGGTGATCTTCGGCGCCATCGCCTTTACCGAGCTGGGGGTGCGCGAATACCCCTCGGTCGACGCGGCGGTCATCACCGTCAGCACGAGCTACGTGGGGGCCAACGCCGAGGTGATCGAATCCCAGATCACCCAGGTGCTCGAGGAGCGCATCAACGCGGTGCCCGGCCTCGATACCCTGACCTCGACCAGCCGCGAGGGCCGCTCGACGATCGTCGCCGAATTCGATCTTTCGGTGGACCTCGAAACGGCGGCCAACGACGTGCGCGATCGGGTCAGCCAGGCGGTTCGCGACCTGCCGCCGGACGCCGATCCGCCGTCGGTGGCCAAGGCCGACGCCGACCGCTCGCCGGTGGTCTTCCTGAACGCCAAGTCGAACCAGCGCGACCTGCTCGAGCTGACGGACTTTTGCGAGAACGTGCTCAAGGAGCGGCTGCAGACCATCCCCGGCGTGGCGGCGGTCGATATTTGGGGCGAGAAGCGCTATTCGATGCGGCTGTGGCTCGACCCCGCTCGCCTCGCCGCCTACAGCCTCTCGCCGGTGGACGTGCGCGACGTGCTGCGCTCTGAAAACGTGGAGCTGCCCGCCGGACGCATCGAAGGCTCCGACGTCGAGCTGACGGTGCGCACCTCCAGTCGCCTCGAGACCACCGAGGAATTCAACGATCTGGTGCTCAAGAGGGGCGCCGGCGGCATCGTGCGCCTCAAGGACGTGGGCTATGCCGAGATCGCGCCGCAGAACACCCGCACCCTCCTGCGCCGCGACGGCATCCCCATGGTGGGGGTGGTGCTTCTGCCTCAGCCCGGCGCCAACCAGATCGAGATCGTCGACGAGTTCTACGGCCGGGTGGCCCAAATCGAGCGCGACCTGCCGGCGGATATCGAGCTGGGCATCGGGTTCGACATCAGCCAATACATCCGCGAGTCGGTGGAGGAGGTCAAGCAGACCTTCTTTATCGCGCTCTCCCTGGTGGTGGCGATCATCTTTCTCTTTCTGCGCGATTGGCGCACCACCCTGATTCCGGTGCTGGTGATTCCGGTGTCCCTGATCGGCGTCTTCCTGGTGATGGAGCTGGCGGGCTTCTCGATCAACGTGCTGACCATGCTCGGCCTGGTGCTGGCGATCGGCCTGGTGGTCGACGACGCGATCGTGGTGCTGGAGAATATCTACAGCAAGATCGAGCAGGGTCAGGATCCGATTCGCGCCGGCATCGACGGCACGCGGGAGATCTTTTTCGCCGTGATCGCCACCACCCTGGCGCTCACCGCGGTCTTCATGCCGATTCTCTTCTTGGGCGGGCTCACCGGCCGGCTGTTTCGTGAATTCGGCGTCACCATCGCCGGCGCGGTGCTGATCTCTTCCTTCGCGGCGCTGACTCTGACCCCGATGCTGTGCACCCGGCTGCTCAAGCGGCGGCAGAAGCAGCCCTTCGTCTACCGCGCCACCGAGCCCTTCTTCCGCGCCCTGACCGCCGCCTACACCTCTACCCTGCGAGGCTTCATGGCGGCGCGTCTGGCGGCGATTCCGATCGTCGTGGGGGCGGGCGGCCTGGCCTGGTGGATCGCCGGCCAGCTGCCCACCGAGACGGCGCCCATGGAGGATCGCAGCTCTCTGCGGATCTTCGCCACCGGCCCCGAGGGGGCCTCCTTTGAGTACATGGACGCCTACGTGCGCGAGATGGTGTCGATGCTGCAGGAAGACGTGCCCGAGCACGAGGCGATCATCGCCGTGACGTCCCCGGGCTTCGGCGCCAGCTCGAGCGTCAACTCGGCCTTCTCGCGCATCAAGCTGATGGACGCCGACGAGCGCACGAGGAGCCAGGCGGAGATCGCCGACGCGGTGTCTGCCCGCCTCTCGGGCATGACCGGCGCGCGCACCTTCGTGACCCAGGCGCCGACCATCGGTCGCGGTCGCAGCGGCCAGCCCGTGCAGCTGGTGATCCAGGCGCCCAACTTCGAGCGCCTGCGCGAGGTGTTGCCCGAGTTCCTGGAGCGCGCCCGGGGGAGCGAGGTTCTCGTGGGCGTGTCGGCCAACCTCAAATTCAACAAGCCCGAGGTGCTGATCGAGATCGATCGCGCCCGGGCCCGGGATCTCGGGGTTTCCGCCCGCGATCTCGGCGAGACTCTGTCGGCGGCGCTCTCCGGCCAGCGCTTCGGCTACTTCCTCAAGGAGGGCGAGCAGTACCAGGTGATCGGCCAGCTGCTGCGCGAGAATCGCGACGAGCCCCTCGACCTGGCTTCGCTCTTCGTCAAGGGGAGCGGCGGCCGCCTGGTGCAGCTCGACAGCGTGGTGCGGGTTTCCGAGCAGGCCAGCCCGCCGCAGATTTTCCGCTACGACCGCTACGTGTCGGCCACGGTGTCGGCGTCCCTCGCGTCCGGCTTCACCATCGGCGACGGCATCGCGGCGATGCAGGGCGTGGCCGACAACGTCCTCGACGACACCTTCAGCACCGCTCTCGCAGGCCAGTCCAAGGATTTCGTGGAGTCGTCCTCGAGCCTCGGCTTTGTCTTCCTGCTCGCCCTGGTGCTCATCTACCTGGTGCTGGCCGCGCAATTCGAGAGCTTCCGCGACCCGATGGTGATCATGCTGACGGTGCCCCTGGCCCTTCTGGGCGCGCTGCTGGCGCTTCAGGCCTTTGGCCAGACCCTCAACATTTTCAGCCAAATCGGCCTGATCATGCTCCTCGGGCTGGTGACCAAGAACGGTATTTTGATCGTCGAGTTCGCCAACCAGAGGCGCGCCGCCGGCGATTCGATTCTCGACGCCGCGCAGAAGGCCGCGGCGGCGCGCTTCAGGCCGGTGCTGATGACCAGTCTCTCCACCGTGCTCGGCATCATGCCCATCGCCCTCGCCCTGGGGGCCGGCGCCGAATCCCGCCGCTCGATGGGCATCGCGGTGATCGGCGGGCTGGTGATCGGCGGTCTTCTGACCCTCTACGTCATCCCCGCGATGTATTCGCTGGTGGCCAGCCGCCGGGCGCGGGTGGACGTTCTCGAGGCGCTGGAGGAGGAGGCCCCCCTCGGCGAAGCGGCGGCCCCGGCGGCGTGAGAGGCCGAGCGAGAAGACCTCTCTGGCCAAAAGAACCCTTGACAGCGAGAATCACGGCGTCCCGGTATTTTCTTGAGAATCATCCCCCCTCAGCACAGCGCGAGATGCGAGATGCGAGGCGCGGGATCTCCGCGCCTTCTCAAGCCCGTTTCCTCCGCAGAATTTTCCCAACCCACACTTCATGACCCGGGGACGCGACCGTCAGCAGCCGTCCCCTTCAATTCGAGATACGAGCGTGCCCGGCCGCGCTCAGGAGACCAGTATGAGAATCCACCGCATCACCTCCCGCGTCGCCGCCGCCGGGATCCTCGCCCTGATGGCCGCCCCGACCGTCTGGGCCGATGAGGACGAGCGGCCGACGGACGAGCAGCAGGCCGAGTTCGGCGAGGAGATCACGGTCACAGGTCAGCAGCAGGTCCGCGGCCTTCAGGACACCACCGACTCCGTGGCCGTCACCACCGGCAAGGCCCTCGAGGACAACTCGACCGTCGACCTCTACCAGCTGGTGGAGCTGACGCCCAACGTCAACCCGTCCTTCGGCTTCCAGGGCTTCGCCATTCGCGGCATCGACCAGCGCGGCTTTGGCGGCGGTGGCGGTCAGCTGGTCACCGTGCGGGTAGACGGCGCGACGCTGCAGAATAATCAGTCGACGATCTACGGCCCCTACAGCGCCTGGGACCTCGGCCAGGTGGAGATCTTCCGCGGTCCGCAGTCGACCCAGCAGGGGAGGAACGCCCTGGCCGGCGCGATCGTGATTCGCAGCGCCGATCCGACCTACGAACAGGAGGTCAAGGGCAGGATCTCCGCGGGCAGCCTCGGCAGTACCCGGGTGTCGGCGGCGGCCAACCTGCCGCTAGTCGACGACCGGGTGGCCCTACGCCTCTCGCTCGACACCCGCGACTCCGACGGCTGGGTCGAGAATCCGACCCGCGGCGAGGACGACTACAGCTCCCGGGAGTCGGTGACCGCGCGCGCCAAGCTGCGGGTGGACTTCACCGAGCGCCTCAACGCGCTTCTGACCCTTTCCTACACCGACAGCCGCGGCGGTGAGGACACGATCGATCCGAGCCGCTTCCCCGAACGTCTCAACTTCTCGAACGACGACGCCGAGGAGGGCTCGCTTCACGAGATCGTCAACCTCGAGCTGAACTACCTGCTCAGCGATCGCTGGACGCTGCAGTCGACCACCAACTTTTATAAGCACGACTACGTCCGCATCGAAGACGGCGACATGAGCCCGCTGACCGGCAATCTGCTGAATATCGATCAGGAAGACGAGGGCTTTAGCCAGCAGCTGCGCTTCCTGTACTCCGGCGACGGCGGCAGGCAGGCGGTGTTCGGCGTCTACTACGCCGATCTCGAGGACGACAGCGTGTCGGCCGCAACCCTTCCCGGTCAGGTGCTGGATCTGCCCCCGGGCTTCTCGGTCACCGGCTCCCTGGAGGCCGAAGTCGAGACGGAGAATCTCGCGGTCTTCGGCGAGATCGACCTGCCCCTCGGCGAGCGCTTTGTGCTGACCGCCGGCGCGCGCTTCGACACCGAGGATCAGCGGAATTTCAGCAGCCAGGTGACCATGATCAACCCGCCGGTTTTCATGCTGCCCATCCAGCCGCCGCAGGATCTCGAGGCCAGCTACGACGCCTTCCTGCCCAAGCTCGGCTTGACCTACGAGATCTCCGAGAACTCCTCGGCCAGCTTCACCGTCCAGGAAGGCTATCGGGCGGGCGGCCGCTCCCAATCGCTGATCACCCTCACGGTCAGCGACTTCGACCCCGAGCGCACCACCAACTACGATTTCGCCTACCGCTCGCTCTTCCCCGAGCAGGGCCTGCGCTTTAACGCCAACCTCTTCTTCATCGACTGGCGCGATCAGCAGGTCAACGTGCGCACCGCGATCGATTCGGAATTCGACACCATCACGGTCAACGCCGGCGAGTCGCGGCTTTACGGCGCCGAGGCCCAGCTCGACTACAGGGTTCGCGAGGGGCTCGACCTCTTCGCGTCGGTGGGCCTGGTCGAAACGGAGTTTCTCGAGTTCACCGACGGACCGGAAGATTTCGCCGGCAACGAATTCCCCTTCGCGCCGCCCTTCTCCGCGACTCTCGGCACCCGCTGGCTGCCCGCGGATCGCTGGACGGTGGACGCCAGCGTGAACTACCAGGACAGCTACTTCTCAGATCAGGACAACAACCCGGACTTCACGTCGGACTCGCGGACCCTGGTCAACCTCAGGGTGAGCTACGACTGGCGCTCGGTCACCCTCGCGGCGTTCGCCCGCAACCTCTTCGACGAAGACTTCCTGACCCAGGCCTTCCCGGGCGGCGCGCGCGCCGGCGAGCCGCAGGTGGTCGGTCTCGAGCTGTCCTTCGGCCTCTAAGCCGAAGGAGTCTCAGAGCTTCGCGAGGGCGTCGCCGAGACGCCCGATGCCCTCGCGGAGCACGTCGTCCGAGCAGGCGAAGGAGAGCCGCAGGTGCTCGTCCGCGCCGAACGCCAGGCCCGGCACCAGGGCGAGGCCCGCGTTCTCGAGCAGATGCTCGGCGAGGGGCAGGGAGCCGCCGAATCCGCCGGCCGCCTCGAGGCGCGGAAAAACGTAAAAGGCGCCCATGGGCGGTCTGCACTCGACCCCCGGCAGGGCCTCGAGCGCCTCGACGGCGATCCGCCGCCGGCCCGTGAAGGCCTCGAGCATCCTGCGCACGTCGGGCTCGGCGTTCTCGAGCGCGGCTAAGCCTCCGAACATGGCGAAGGTGGTCGGGTTCGAGGTCGCGTGGCTCTGCACGTCGATCATCTTGGCGATGAGCGGCTGCGGCCCGAGGGTAAAGCCGAGGCGCCAGCCGGTCATGGCGTAGGTCTTGGAGAACGAGCTGATCACCACCACGTGATCGGGGTATTCGGCGGCCAGGGCGCCGCCGCTGGCGTGCTCGGCGCCCTCGTAGAGAAAGCGGTCGTAGGTCTCATCGCACACCAGAATGGCGTCTCTCTCGGCGCACGCCTCGGCGATTCGGCGCAGGTCTTCGGCCTCGACGAGGCCGCCGGTGGGATTGCCCGGAGAGTTGACCAGCACCGCTCGGGTGCGATCGGTGATGGCCGCTATCAAGGGCTCGGCCTCGATCCTGAATCCGTCCTCCACCCGCGTCGAAACGCCCACCGGCTCAGCCCCGGCGAAGCGGATCTGCTCCTCGAAGCTCACCCAGGTGGGGGTGTGGAGCACCACCTCGTCGCCCTCGTCCACCAGCACCTGGAAGAGCTGAAAGAGCGAGGCCTTGGCGCCCACGGTGAGGATCGTGTGGGGAAGCTGCCAGGGCGAGCCGTAGCGCGCGGCGTATTTCTCGGCGATGGCCGTTCGCAGCTGCGGCAGGCCGGCGGCCGCGGTGTAGCGGGTTTTGCCCTCCTCGAGGGCCCGGCGGGCAGCCTCGGTCACGGCGCGGGGCGAGTCGAAATCCGGCTCGCCGGCGGTGAGGTTGACGAGGTCGTGGCCGGCCGCGCGAAGTTCCCCGGCGCGGCGGGAAAATCGCATGGTGGCCGACTCGGCGAGACCCGAAGCTCTTCTGGAGAGTCGCATCCGGCGGATGCTAGCATCAGGCCGCCGGAGGCGGTCAAGATGGTGTCAAGGGCGGGCCGCACCAAGCCGCCTCCCCAGCTTTCCTCGTATCCTTTGGCGATGCTTCGGCGGGCCCCCCCCCTCGAAGGCGCGTAGCCTCCGCTCCATCTCTCCTCCATCTTTCTCGCAACCTCGAGAAAATCTATGCGACGACACGTCACGAACCCATCGGCTCTTCTTCTGATCTCGGCGCTGGCGGCCCTGCTCGTCGCGCCGGCGAGCTTCGCCGCGCCGCCCCTCGAAGGCTGGCATGAGGACCTCACCCAAGCCGCCAAAGAGGCGCAGGAGAAAAACGGCAAGATCCTGGTTGACCTCTACGCCGACTGGTGCGGCTGGTGCAAAGTTCTCGAGGAAAAAGTCTTCACCACCGAGGCCTTCAAGAACTTCGTGGAGAAAGAAAATATCGTTCTCCTCCGGGTCGATACCGAGGACGGCGCCGAGGGCTCGCAAATCCAGGCGCGCTACCAGGCCATGAGCCTGCCGACCACCCTGATCCTCGATCAAGACCTGGTCAAGGTGGGGGCGGTGACCGGCTACGCGCCGACCGAGGCCTTCATCCGATACCTCGACGAGCAGCTCCAGGCCTGGCAGATCCTGCTGGCCAACTACCCGCTGGTGCTCGAGGAGGGCGAGCCGGACCTGCAGCGCGACGTGGCGCGCGACTTTCACCAGCGCGGAGACGGCAAAAAAGCCGCCGCGCTCTACGACAAGGTGCTCGAGAGAGTGCAAGAGGGAACCAGCGCCGCGGCCTGGGTTCACTATCTCTCGGCCGACGCCCACCGTTTGGGGGGCGACCTCGAGCGCGCCCGCTCCCGGCTGGCCCTGACCAAGAAGCTGGCCGCCCAGCTCACCGACGAGACCGAGCTTCAGGAAAAGGCCGATCTGCTCGGCTACTACATCGCTCAGGACGCCGGCGACTGCAAAGAAGCGGTCGGGTCCCTCGAAGCCTTCCTCGTAGCCCACCCCAAGAGCTTCCTCAATCGGGAGCTGAAGAGAACCCTCAAATCTCTGAAGGACAGCGGCGACCCCGCCTGCGCCTAGAGAGAGCGAGAGAGCTAGCTCGCCGAGCCTCCACCCTCGAACGTCATGAGAGCCCAATCCATGCCGCCCTTCAGCCGGTCCCGCGGCCTCCTCCGCCTCCTAGCCCTCACGCTGCCGCTGGTCCTCGCCGCCCTTCCGCTCGCCTCCTCGGCGTCGGCCCAGCGCCAGACCGCCTCCCTCGAGCTGATCGCGGACCGCACCGCCTACGAGCCCGGCGAAACCGCCGTTTTGGCGGCCGAGGTCACGGTGGTCGACGGCTGGCACGTCCACAGCGTCAAACCGGCCCAGGAGATGCTGATCCCGACCGAGCTGAGGCTCGATTTGCCCGACGGCTTCGCGCTGCCGGCGTTGAGCTACCCGGCGGATAAGGCCTACAACTTTCCCTTCGAAAGCGAGCCCGTGCTGGTGTACGAGGGCGTCTTCCGCATCATCGCGGAGGTCGATCTGCCCGAGGAGCTGCTGCCGGGCCAGCTGGAGGTTCCAGCCAGCCTGCGCTACCAGTCCTGCGACGATAGGCAGTGCCTGCCGCCCACCGAGGCCCTCGCGCAGATCGTGCTGACGATCGGCCCCGGCGGTCAGGACGTGCCGGACTTCCACACGCCGATCGCCGCCGCCACCACCTACGGGGTTGGAGGAGGCGCCGAGCTGGCGGCGGGCGTCGGCAGCGCGGCGCCGAGCGAGACGGCCGCCGCGGGGGCGCCGGCCGCCGAGCCGGGCCTTCTCAAAATGATTCTTCTCGGCATGCTCGGCGGACTGATCCTGAACGCCATGCCCTGCGTGCTGCCCGTTCTCTCGCTCAAGGTCTTCGGTCTGGTGGAGAGCGCCGGTCGCGGCCGCTCCCACCTGGTGACCGGGGCCCTCGCCACCACCGCCGGGGTGGTGCTCTCCTTCTGGCTGCTGGCCTTCGCGGCCATTGCGGCGTCCCGAGCGGGCGCCGCGGTGGGCTGGGGCATGCAGTTTCAGCAGCCCGCCTTCGTCGCCTTTCTGGCCCTGATCATGGTGCTCTTCGCCCTCAATATGTGGGGTCTCTTCGAGATTCAGCTGCCCCAGGCGGCGTACCGCCTCGGCGGCTCCGGCGGCGGCGGAGAGGGAATCGGCAGCCACTTTGCCTCCGGCCTTTTCGCCACCCTGATGGCCACGCCCTGCTCGGCGCCCTTTCTCGGCACCGCGGTGGGCTTCGCCCTCGGCCAGCCGGCGGCGCTGGTGCTCCTGATGTTCACGGCCATCGGCATCGGCCTGGCTCTGCCGTATCTGGCGCTCGCCGCCTTCCCGGCGGCCGCCAAGCTGCTGCCCAAACCCGGCCAGTGGATGGTGACCTTCCGCTCCGTCATGGGCTTCTTCCTGGCGGCGGCCGCGGTATGGCTGTTCTACGTTCTGGCCGGCCAAATCAGCGCCGAGTACCTGGCCTTCCTGCAGCTGGCCCTGCTCGCCGTGGCCATGTTCCTGTGGCTGCGTCAGGCCCCGGAGGGATCTTCGGGACGCAAGGCGGTGGCTACAGCCGGCATGGTGGCGGCCGCGGTGGGGACCCTTTGGCTGGCCGCGACCGCCCCCTCGGCCGCGGCCGAGGGCCCCAGCTCCTCCAAGCTGATCGAGTGGGTCGCCTTTGACGAAGCGGAGGCCAGCAGGCTGACCGAGGAAGGCCGCCTGGTGTTCATCGACTTCACGGCCGCCTGGTGCTTGACCTGCAAAGCCAACGAGCGCGCCGTGATCGAGACTCGGCCGGTGGCCGACGTCTTCGAGCGTCACGACGTGGTGGCGATGAAGGGCGACTGGACCAATCGCGACGATCGCATCACCGAGTTTCTGGCGCGCTACGACCGGGCGGCGGTGCCCTTCTATATTTTGATGCGCCCGGGCCGCGATCCCCACGTCTTCGGCGAGATCCTGACCCAAAGCGGATTGGTCGAGGCGGTGGAGCAGTCGGCGGACCAGATTTCGCGGCTCAAATAGCGCCATACCGGGCCCGCGCCGCCGTAAAGTAAAAGTGAGCAATCGAGCGTATTTACGCCCGCGCCGTGCCGGCGCGGCCCGTCGGCCTATGCGCCGGATCGTCCGTATTTTTTGACCGTCCGAGGAAGTTCTGACGCCCCGTTCCACGCAATATGTGGGGTGTAATAGTCGCCGTAAGGCGCAAGACCTAGGGTGGG
>JBCCLG010000024.1:0-17688 GCA_039027015.1 Acidobacteriota bacterium
AGAGGTTGCCGAGGTTGTAGTGGGCGCGGGCGCCGAGGCTCGGGTCGGAGGCGTCGGCGGCGGCCGCCTCGAGGAGCTGACGGGCGCGCTCGGGGGCCATCGGCAGGCGGGCGGTACCCGCGTTGAAGCTGGCCCGGGGATCGTCGGGCGCCAGGCTGAGGGCGCTCTCCATGGCGCCGGCGGCGGCCTCATAGCGGGCCTCGTCGAGGTTCTGGGCGCCCCGCAGGGTGCGCTCCTGGGCGTTGAAGAGGAGACGATCCATGAGAGAGGCCGGGGCCGCCTCGCCGGCCGCCGGATTCTCGGGACCGGCGTTGGGGTCGGGCACCCCGGTCGGAGCGGGGCTCCCGGGCTGGGCCGGCGGCTGGGCCGTCAGGGAGGCGGCAAGCGCCAGGAGAACGGCTCCCATCGTGAGCGGGCCGGGCGTTCGGAGCGAGGCCATCAGGGCGTCTCCCGGGCGGAAAGGAAGGGCGCCAGGCCGAGGTGGCAGAAGAGCGCGACGATGCCCAGGGCGAGCGGCCACTGGAAGCGCTCCTCCAGGCTCTCCACGGTCTCGGCGCCGTAGGTGCGGCGCTCGAGGCCGTCGATGCCCTCGAGAATCGTTTCGAGGGGAGCGCCGGCGCTGGTGGCGCGCAGGTAGGCGCCGTCGGTGGTGCGGGCCAGCTGCTCCAGGTTCTCCTCGACTAGCTGACTGACCACCGCGCGGCCCTGGCGGTCGCGGTGAACCTGGGTCTCCTGGCCGGGCAGGGAAGGCATCAGCGGCATTCCCTCGAGGGTTCCGACGCCGACCGCGAAGACCACGATGCCGGCGTCCCGCAGCTCGCTGGCGATCGCCTGGGTGCCCTTGCCGTGATCCTCGCCGTCCGAGAGAACCACCATCGCCCGGTGCTTGCCCTCGCCGTCGGGAAAGAGCTTCATGGCCCGCCGCAGGGCCGGCGCCAGCTCGGTGCCGGGGGTCGGCAGCGAACCGGGCAGCACGGCGTCCAGCAAGAGGTCGAGCACCGCGCCGTCCGAGGTCAGGGGCGCCATCACCATGCCGTCTCCCTCGGCCTGCACCAGCGCGACGCGGTTGGCGGGCATTCTCTGGACCATTTGACGAATCAGGGTTTGGGCCACCCATAGCCGGTTCGGCTTGAGGTCGCCGGTGGCCATCGAGAGCGAGGTGTCGAGCACGAAAACCACGTCGACCCCCTCGCGCTCGACCCGCTGCTCGCGCTCACCCCAGCGAGGCTGGGTGAGCGCCAGGGCGCAGCCGCCCACCGCCAGGCCCAGGGCGGCCACCGAGGCCGCCAGGCGGCCCCGGCGATACCCGGGGAGCAGGCGATTCCACAGGCCGCGGGAGCTCCAGGCGCGGGTCGCCTCGAGCCGGCGGCGCCAGGCCAGGGCGGCGAGGCCGCACGCCGCGGGGGCGGCGAGGAGGAGCCAAAACCAGTGCGGTGCAGCGAATTCCATCGGCCGGGTGTTCTCCTGGGGGGTCTTTTCTATCTCTCGACGGATGCGGGCTGAGATGCAGGCTCGGCGAGCGGATCAGGGCTCGGGCGTCAGGCCGAGGGCCGCGGGCAGCAGGGGCAGCACCAGCAGGCCCAGGGCCGCCCATACGAGGGGCTGGAAGGCCTCCTCGTGACGGATATAGCGCTTGATCTCGATATCGGTTTTTTCCAGCTGGTCGATCTCCGCGAAGATCGTGCGCAGGCTGTCGGGGTCGGTGGCCTGGAAGAAGCGTCCGCCGGTGCGATCGGCGATCTCGCGCAGCAGCTCCTCGTCGACCTCGACCTCCATCTGACGGCGCTGGATCAGGGTGCGCCCGAAGGCGTCGCGCCCCCTGATCGGCACCGGCACGACGCCGCTGGTGCCGACGCAGACGGTGTAGACCTTGATCCCGAGGCCTTCGCAGACCGCGGCCGCGGAGTCCGGGTCGATCGCTCCTCGGTTGTTGACGCCGTCCGTCACCAGCACGATCACCTTGCTCTCGGCCTCGCTGTCGCGCAGCCTCGCCGCGGCGTTGGCCAGCGCCATGCCGATCGCGGTGCCGTCCGGCAGGCTGTGCAGCTCGATCGAGTCGAGCAGCAGCTCGAGCATGGCGTGGTCGGTGGTGAGCGGGGCCTTGGTCAGCGCCTGGCCGGCGAAGACCACGATGCCCACCCGATCGCCCCGGCGCTTGGAGACGAATTCCTTCATCACGTCCTTGGCCACCGTCAGGCGGTTGCGCGGCTGAAAGTCCTCCGCCGCCATGCTGCCCGAAATGTCGAGGGCGACCTGGATGTCGACACCCTCGGTGAGCCTCTCTTCGAGGGCGAAGCCCTCCTGGGGCCGTGCCGCCGCGACGATCATCAGGCCGAGGGCGGCGAGGCGGATGTAAAACGCGAGGTGCAGCCGCCACGCGCCGCCGGCGGGAATCGGCAGGGAGGAATAGGTCAGCGCACCGTAGGCGCCGCCGCGGTGGCGTCGCCAGGCGAGAAGCGGCAGAGCGACCAGCAGCGCCAGCATCCAGGGGTAGGCGAAGTCGGTTCCTAAGGCTGTCATGCGGCGGCTTCCTCGGGGGGCTCGGTTTCCGCCTCGGTGCCGGCGCGCGGCGCCAGCTCGCTCTCGAGGGCGGTGGCGAGGTCCCGCACCGCCTCGCCCCTTTGGCGCACGGTGGCGCCGTCGGCTTCGGCACCGGCGAATTTCACCAGGTCGCACTGCTGGAGTAGCTGGAGCACCCTCTGGGTGAGGTCGGAGCCCACCCGGCCGATGGAGGCTCTGGATCCGCCGAGGCCGACCATCCGCCGCTGAATCTCGGTGGTGGTCGACTCCACGGCGGGGAAGGAGAGGCGCCGCGCGAGGTAGCGGCGGAGGGTCAGGCTCAGCAGCGTGTGGGCAGCGCCCGGGTGCTGGGGGTCGAGCTGGGCGAGCCGAGCCTTGAGCTCCGCCAGCGGTTCGAGCAGGGTGAGAGGGTCGATCGACGAGTCGCCGTGCTCTCCCGAGGGGTCTGCGGCGAGCCGACGGCGCAGCTGCTCGAGCCCGATCAAGAGAAGGATCAGAAGCGCCGAGGTGGTGGCCGGGAAGGCCAGGCCGGCGGCGCCGAGGGTGACCGGCGGCGCGCCTCCCTTGGCCTCGAGGGGCTCGTCCGAGTCTTCCTCGGCGCCGGCGGGCGGCAGCACCGAAACCACCCGAAAGGTGGCGGGCGCGGACTCCAGCTCCGCCGTGCGGGGGCCGAGGGGCACCGCGAAGGTGCGCGCGGGCAGGGTGATCTCGTCGGCCGTGAAGGCGGTGATCTCGAGGATCTGGCGGGAGATGAAGCGCCCGCTCTGGTCTTCGAAGGACTCCGCCGTCGACGCCTCGATCACCTCGGCCTTCCCCCAGGTGTCCTGCCAGGTGGGAAAGCGCACCGGCTCGCTGGGCTCCTCGCCCATCCACACCACGGTGATCTCGGCTCGAATCCGCTCGCCGACGCGGATCTCTTCGGGCTCGAGGCGGACCGTCACGCGGCCGGCGGCGTCCTGGCCGGCCGCGGGCAGGACCGCCAGGAAGCCGGCGAGCAGGATCGCCTGAAGCGGCCCGCGGCGGAGCGCGAGGGGCCCGGGGCGCGCGCCGCTCAACGGGAGAACCTCCGGCGCCGGCGCTCGAAGAAGCTGACCAGCGTCCCCAAATAGGGGCGGTCGGTGCGCAGCTCGAGGTGGTCGATACCCAGCTTTTTGATCAGCTTCAGGGTCTGCCGGCGCTGGCGAGCGCGCACCAGGCGATGGCTGTAGTTCCAGCGCTTGCCGCCGACCACCGCCAGCCGCCCGGTTTCCGCATCGCGCAGCACCATCGGGCCGCCCTGGGGCGGCTCGTGGTCTTTGGGATCGAAAATTTCGAGGATCACCACGTCGTGGCGCGCCGCGGCGGCCTTGAGCGCCGAATCCGGGGGATGATCGAGAAAGTCCGAAATGATGAAGAGGACGGCCCGCTGCTTGAGCGTTTTGAGGGTCGCCCACAGCCCGCGGTCGAGGTCGGTGGCGCCGCCCGACCCGCGCAGGAGCACCTCGCGCACCAGGCGGAGCACGTGGGTGCGCCGGCGGTCGGGCCGCAGGAAGAGCTCGAGGCGATCGGAGATCAGCGCCGCGCCAACCCGGTCCTGGTTGCGCACCGCGGCGAAGGCCAGGAGGGCCGCGATCTCCGCCGCCAGCTCCCGCTTGAGAATCGCCCGCGAGCCGAAGGTCAGGCTGCCGGAGACGTCGATGGCCAGGAAGACGGTGAGATCCCGCTCCTCGACGTACCGCTTGATGTACGGCGTCCCCATGCGGGCGGTGACGTTCCAGTCGATGGTGCGAATCTCATCGCCCGTCTCGTAAGGGCGAACCTCGGCGAATTCCACCCCGCGGCCCTTGAAGGCCGAGTGGTAATCGCCAGCGACCCCCTGGTCGACGAGGCGCTTGGTCGAGATCTCGATGCGGCGAACCTTGCGCAGGAGATCCGTCGGCAGCGGCTGGCCAGAGCCGCCGGCCTGGGCCGGGGCGGGGGAGGATCGCTGGAATTTTTGGCGCAGAAAAGACAGCACGAACGGGAGGTCTTCAGGCTGGGCGTTTCGGCCCCTCAGGGAACCGGCACGCGGTCGAGGAGGCGGCCCACGATGTCGTCGGTGGAGATCTCTTCGGCCTCGGCCTCGTAGGTGGCGACGATGCGGTGACGCAGCACGTCGGCCGCCAGCTCTTTGACGTCTTCGGGAATCACGTAGGCCCGGCCGCGCACCAGGGCTAGACCCTTGACCGCGCGGGCCAAAAAGAGCGTGGCGCGCGGCGAGGCGCCGAAGGCGATCAGGTCGGCCAGATCGTCGAAGCCGTTGGCCCGAGGCTCGCGGGTCGCCTGGATGAGGTCGAGGATATAGCGCCGCATTTTGGTGTCGAGCATCACCCGGTCGGTGCTTTCCCGCAGCTCGATCAGGCGCTGCTTGTCGAGCAGCGTCGAGATCTCGAGGGACGCCTCCACCAGCATGCGGTCGAGGATCTCTTCCTCCTCCGAGCGGCTGGGGTAGGTCAGCTTGAGCTTCATCATGAAGCGGTCGACCTGGGCCTCCGCCAGAGGGTAGGTGCCCTCCTGGTCGATCGGATTCTGGGTCGCCAGGACCATGAAGGGGTCGTCGAGGCGGTAGGTGGTATCGCCGAGGGTGACCTGGCGCTCCTCCATGCACTCGAGCAGCGCCGACTGCACCTTGGCGGGCGCGCGATTGATCTCGTCCGCGAGCACGATGTTGTTGAAAATCGGCCCCTGGCGCGGCTGGAACTCGCCGGTCTTCTGGTCGTAGATGAGGGTGCCTACCAGGTCGGCCGGCAGCAGATCGGGGGTGAACTGCACGCGCTGGAAATCGATGGCCAGGGTGCTGGCGAGGGTCTTGACGGCGAGGGTCTTGGCCAGGCCAGGCACGCCCTCGATCAGCAGATGGCCGCGGGTCAGCAGGCCGACCAGCAGGCGATCGATCAGGTAGTCCTGACCGACGATGACCCGGCGGATTTCGGCCTCGATCCGCTTGAGTTCGAGGGTGTCGCGCTCCACGTCGTGGTCGAGGGCTGCGGCGGCGGGGGCGTCGGTGCTCATGTGGGCTCTCTCGAAACGGGTGAGGTGAGAGTCGAGGGCTTCCGCCTCGCTCGAGCCTGCGAACGGCCCGGGCGCGGCTCGCTCGGGGCGCCGAGCTCGGCTGCTCGGTGAAGCTCTGCGGTCGATCGAAGGTCGAATGGAAGGGCGGCGCGGGTCGTAAAGCAGCTCGGGGGGCAGGCGGCCGACGCGGGTCTTGAGGCGGAAGCCACCCTCCCCATCGGCCGTCAATCGCTGGCCGGGCGTCGCTGGATGCGTTCGGGGTTATTTTCCTCGTTCGCGGTTCCCGAGCCAACGTTTTATTCGATGCAAAGCTGATGCCGTTTGGCGGGTTGTCGGGGTCTCGCCAGCCAGCCGAAAACCCGCGGTGCCGGCCGGGGGTGAAGGCGCAGAATCAGCGGTGATCTCGGCGGCGGGGCGTCAATCTGGCGCGCCTCGAGGCGCCGTCCCCCCGGGGCCGGACGAATGCGATTATGCTGACGCCCCCATGGCCCGAACCCGCAAGTCCACCTCGCCGTCGCTCAAGAAGCGCTACGGTCAGCACCATCTCCGCTCCGGCGATCTGTGCCGTCCGCTGGTTGATTTTCTGCGGCCGAAGGGCGAGCGCGTGGTGGAGATCGGGCCCGGCGGCGGCGTCTTGACGGCCGAGCTGGCGGCCGCCGGCGCCAGGGTGTGGGCGCTCGAGGTCGATGTCGAGTGGGCCTGCGCGCTTCAGGAGCGTCGGCTGCCTGGGGTGTCGGTGGCGGCCTCGGACGCGCTGCGCTTCGACTGGTCGCGCCTGCCGCCGGGGGCGCTGGTCACCGGCAATCTCCCGTTCAACGTGGGAACTCGCCTCATCGAGCGGATTCTGGCCGTCGCCGCTCTCGCTCCCGAGCGTTTGCCGCGGCTAGGCTTCATGGTGCAGAAAGAAGTTGGAGACCGCCTGGTGGCGGCGCCGGGCGACCCGGCCTACGGCGGCCTCTCGGTGCTGGTCCGCGCCCAGGCGAGCGTGCGCCGCCTCGGGCTTGTCGCCCCCGGCTCTTTCCGGCCGCCTCCCAAGGTGGCCGCGGCTTTCGTCGGCCTGAGCCCGCGGGCGCCCGCCTACCTCTCGAGTCCCGGGGGCCCAGGGGCCAACTCGGCGAGCGCCTCGGAGCGGGCCGAGGCCTTTCGAAAGCTCGTGCACCTGGCTTTCGGTCTGCGGCGCAAAACCCTCCGGAACTCCCTGGCGCGAGGCTGGGGCAAGGCCCGGGCCGAGGAGGCGATCGCCGCCGCGGGTCTCGATCCGCGAGCCCGTGCCGAGACCCGCGACGTCGCCGAGATGGTGGCGCTGTTAGGCGCTTCCGAGGCCCTCGCGGGCGGTCCCGCCGAGGCCTAGTGTCCCGTTTTGAAAGACCTCGCGAATAAGGCGCGGAATTTCTCAAACAGGACATTGGACAACCGCGGGTCGCTAGCGTTCCGACGGGTTTTCAAAAAATCCCTTGGGTCAGATCAGATGTTTGATCCAGGCGGTAAGCCCTTTCGGGCGCCCACCGCTGCGTTTTGGGCGGGCCTCGGCGGACGGGGCCAGAAAAGTGAGCGACGGCACATCCTGTAGGACTCACGCCGACAGGCACTAGATGTGGGGCAAATCGCCGAGTCGAAGCGTTCAGAAACCTGATCGGCGGCTTCTGCCGCCTTGGAGATGAAGGGACTCAATGCTAGCCTTTATGGATAGTTAGCTGGATGGACCTCGAGTAATGCTCTAGGGATTTCGCCCGAATCTCGGGGTCTTTGGCACGGACACCACGACTGATATGTCATCTTCAGCGGTCACGACACGAAGCGGCGAGCCCAGAACCCTTCCGGGGCTGCCGATCTCAGCGGAGAAGGGCAACGAGATCCTCGGCTTCCTGATGGCCGCGCTCGCCGTGCTGCTGCTCGGGAGCCTGATCTCGTACCACCCGGACGACCCGAGCTGGCTGCACCACGCCGTCCAGGAGGGCGAGGGGCTGACGCAGAATTTCATCGGGCCCTTCGGCGCGCAGCTCGCGGCTTCCGTCTTCGGGTTGATCGGCACGGTCGCCTTCTTGCTGCCCGCGCTGCTCGGCTTCAGCGCCTGGCGGCGCCTGACCGGTCAGCCGCCGCCCGACGCCCAGGAGCGCTCGGCGCGCGCCGCGGGCACCGCCGCGGTGGTGCTGATCTCCCCGGCTCTCCTCCAGCTGCTGGTCGGCAGCCTGGTGTGGCAGGGCTCGGCGATCGACGCCGGCGGCGCCCTGGGCGTGGTGCTGTCGGACTTTCTCTCGGCCAAGCTGAATCGCGGCGGAGCCTTCGTGGTGCTGGCGACGGTCCTGCTGGTGGCCGGCAGTCTGGTGGCGCGCTCGACCCTGGGTGAGCTGGTGGGCCGCTGGCGCGAGCGCTGGGGCGCCGGCTGGCAGCGCGGCCAGCTGCTGCTGGCCCAGCGCGCCAAGCGGCGCCGGGAGCAGTCGGCGCGGCGCCGGGTGGTGGAGCGCCACGTGCGCGGCGCCGCGGCGTCCCCCGGCGGCGGCGTGAGGGTGCAGAAGGGAGGCGGTCGCGGCGGCGCGATCGAGCCCCTGCCCAAGCCTTCGCGGGTTGGGCTCGAGCCGGTCGCCAAGGCCGCCAAGGGCAGCTCCCAGCCGCGGGCTACCGTGCTGTCGCCCCTGCCCGCCGCCTCCAAGTCGGCCGCCGCCAGCGCCGCCCAGGCGCGCGGCGAGGTGCCCGCCTGGGACGAGGCCGAGCCCCTGGATGCGCCGGCCGCGCCGGCCAAGCTCGATCTGCCCCTGAGAGTCACCGAGAAGAAGGGCGAAGGGCATTTTTCGGTGCGCAAGGTGCCGGCGCCGCCGCCGCCTCTCCCGGAATCATCCGCTGAGCCGCCCGAGGCCGAGCCCGAGAGCGCTCCGGAGCCGCAGCAGGAGGCTCTCGAGGTGCAGGCGGAGCTGCCCGAGCTGCCGCCGGTCAACCTGCTCGATACCGATCGGCCGGTGCAGAATCTCGACCAGGCGGACCTGGTCCATCGCGGCGAGGTGATCCACGACGCCTGCAGGCATTTCGGCGTCGAGGGTGAGGTCACGGGCATCAGCCCGGGCCCGGTGATCACGGTCTTCGAATTCCAGCCCGCGCCCGGCGTCAAGGTCTCCAAGGTGGTCAACCTGCAGGACGACCTGGCGCTGGCGCTCAAGGCGGATTCCGTGCGCATCGACCGCATCCCGGGGCGCTCGACCCTGGGCATGGAGGTTCCCAACGACACCCGCTCGGTGATCCACCTGGGCCAGCAGCTGGCGGAGCCGGCGTTCACCAAGTCGCGCTCGGTGCTCACCATGGCGCTGGGCGTCGACATCCACGGCGAGCCGCTTTATTTCGACCTCGCCCGCATGCCCCATCTGCTGGTCGCCGGGGCCACCGGCGCCGGCAAGTCCGTGGGCCTGCAGAGCATGATCACCTCGATCCTGTACAAGGCGACCAAGGACGAGGTGAAGTTCATCTTCATCGACCCCAAGCGGGTGGAGCTGGGCGTTTATGCGCAGATTCCCCACCTCAAGACCGAGGTGGTGGTCGAGCCCAAGAAGGCCGCCAACGCCCTGCGCTGGGCGGTCGCAGAGATGGAGCGGCGCTATCGCCTGCTGGCGGAAGTGCACGTGCGCTCGATCGATATCTACAACCGCGCGATCACCGATCCCAAAGAGCGCGCCCGCCTCTCCCTCGCCGAGGGCGAGAGCGAGTTCACCGAAGACGACTTCAAGCCGCTGCCGTATTACGTGATCATCATCGACGAGCTGGCCGACCTCATGCTGGTCGCCGCCTCGGAGGTGGAGACCTCGATCGCGCGCCTGGCGCAGATGGCCCGCGCCGTCGGCATCCACCTGATCATCGCCACCCAGCGGCCTTCCGTCGACGTTTTGACCGGCACGATCAAGGCCAATTTCCCGTGTCGCCTGGCCTTCGCCACGGCCACCCGTCACGATTCGCGCACCATCCTCGATCAGGTGGGGGCCGAGAAGCTGCTCGGCCGCGGCGACGCGCTCTTCATGCCGCCGGGCCCCGCGAGGTTCATGCGCCTGCACGGCGCCTCCATCAGCGAGCAGGAGACCGCCTCGCTGATCCGCTGGCTGCGCCGGCGCGGCAAGCCGGATCTCGATCCCGACGTGGTCAAGGCGCCCGAAGAGGACGCCGGAGCCTCCGGCGGCGGCGAGGCCGGCGGCGAGCAGGACGCTCTTTTCGACGACGCGGCGCGCCTGGTGGTGCGCGAGCGTCAGGCGTCGGCGAGCTTTCTGCAGCGCCGCATGCGGGTTGGCTTCTCCCGCGCCGCGCGGCTGATCGACATGCTCGAGGCCGACGGTCTGCTCGGCCCCGCCCAGGGCTCCAAGCCTCGGGACGTCCTGGTGCCGCCGGACTTCTTCGAGGAGATCGACGGTCATCACGACCAGGAGTGAAGCGCCGATGAGAGTCGTATTCTTCGGAACTCCCGACTTCGCCGTGCCGCCGCTCGAGGCCTTGGCGGCAGCCGAAGACCTGAGGCCGGTTCGCGTGATCACCCAGCCGTCGCGTCCGGTGGGCCGCCGCCGCGCTCTGAAGGCGCCGCCGGTGGCGGTTCGGGCCGGCGAGCTGGGGCTCCCGGTGCAGCAGGCTCCGAGCGTGCGCGACCCTGCCTTCTTAGGCGATCTCGAGGCCCTCGAGCCCGACGTCGCGGTGGTGGTGGCCTTCGGGCAGATTTTTCGCCGCCGTCTGCTCGGCCTGCCGCGGCTCGGCTGCGTCAATCTCCATGCCTCCCTGCTGCCCGCTTTCCGCGGCGCGGCGCCCATTCAGGCCTCGATCGCCGCCGGCGATCGCGAGACCGGGGTCACCACCATGCGCATGACCCGCGGGCTCGACAGCGGCCCCATGCTGCTGCGGGCGAGCCTCGCCATCGGCCCCGACGAAACCGCCCCGGAGCTTTCCGCGCGGCTGTCGGAGCTCGGCGCGGGGCTCCTGGTGCGCACCCTGAGAGGCCTTGAGCGGGGCCAGATCGAGGCGCAGCCTCAGGATGAGTCAGCGGTGAGCTTCGCGCCCATGCTGAGCCGCGAGGACGCGCTGGTCGACTGGAATCTCCCGGCAGAGGCCCTCTACAATCGCTGGCGGGGCTTCAACCCGTGGCCGGGGCTCACCTCCCACTTCGCCGGCAGGCCGCTCAAGCTCACCTCGGTGAGGCCCCTGGCGGGCTCGACGCAGGAGCCGCCGGGCGCGCTTCTCGGTCTCTCGGGGGATGCGGTCACGGTGGCCTGCGGCAGTGGTACGATCCTGGCCGCCGAGCGCGTGCAGCGCCCCGGCAAGAAGCCGGTCTCCGGAGCCGACTTTTTGAACGGCGAACGCCCCGAGCCCGGGGAGCGATTCGGCCCTCTCGAGGCGCCTGATTGACCGGCTCACCCTCCGGCCGTCCGCACTCTTCCTCGCCTGGCCGCCCCCGTCGCGTTCAGAGCTTCCGCGTCATGAGCAAGCGTCGCTCCAATGCCCAGGCGGCCATGGGCCGCCAATCCCGCAAGGCCTTCAAGGGCCAGAGGCTGCGCGATCCGCGCTCGCTCACCGACAACGTGCGCGACGCGGCGGCGTGGGTGATCGAGCGCACCCTGGACAGCCGCTCGCCGTCCTCGGCGTTTCTCGACAGCGCCCTGCGCCGCGTCGAGGAGCCCGATCAGCCCCTCCTGCGCGAGCTCACCCTGGGCACCCTGCGCTGGCTGCGCCGCATCGACCACGTGATCTCCCTGGCCAGCCACCGGTCGATGGAGAACATCGACCCCGCCCTGCGGGCGCCGCTGCGGGTCGGCGCCTACCAGCTGCTTTTTCTCGACCGGGTGCCCGCCCACGCCGCGGTGCACGAAGCGGTGGAGCACGCCCGCCGGCGCACGCACAAGGGAGGCGCTAGCTTCACCAACGCGGTCCTGCGCCGCATCGCCCGCGAGAAGAGCCTCGACGCCTGGCGGGTGGAGGAGCGGGATCCGGTGCGCCGGATGGCGGTGGAGAACAGCCATCCCGACCTGCTGGTGCGGCGCTGGGTCGATCAGCTCGGGGAGGCCGCGGCGCGCCGCATGCTGGCCGCCAACAACCGGCCCAAGCCTCTTCAGCTGCTCGCCTTCTGCGATCGCGGCGGCCGCGAGCTGCTGGCCGAGTCGCTGATCGACGAGGGGCTGGACGTCGAGCCCTCGGTGCTCGCTCCCCAGGGCCTGATCGTGCGGCGCGGCAACCCGATTCGCACCGCCGCGTACCGGCGCGGAGACTTCTACATACAGGACGAGGCCAGCCAGGCGGCCGCCCTGATCCCCCATCCGCGCGTCGGCGAGCGGGTGCTCGACGCCGCCGCCGCTCCGGGCGGCAAGGGTCTGACCCTGCTGGCGGCGCAGCCGGAGCTGGAGATGACCTTCGCCGATATCTCGCCCGTTCGCCTGCAGCTTCTGCGCTCCAACCTCAGGCGGCTGGGCCGGCCGAGCCTACCGATCGTGGTCGCCGACGGCGGCCGGCCGCCGTTTCGGGGCAGCTTCGACCGCGTGGTGGTGGATCTCCCGTGCACCGGCACCGGCACCCTGCGCAAGCATCCGGAGCTCAAGTGGCGGATCAGCGAGCCCGAGATCGGCCGACTCTCGCGGCAGTCCCTGCGCATCCTCGGCGGCGCCGCCTCGAGGCTGGCGCCGGGCGGGCTGCTGGTGGCCATCACGTGCTCGATCGAGCCCGAAGAGAACGAGCGGGTGATCGCCCGGTTTCTCGAAAAGCATGACGAGCTGCAGCCCGAGCCCCTCGAGGAGCATCTGGACAGGCCCCTGCGTGCCGGCATCCGCGGCCCGGGATTCTGGCGCATGCTCACCGCCGGCGATCACGACGGCTTCACGGTCCACGCGCTGCGTCGCCTGGGCCCGAGACCGGCCTGAGGAGGCGAGCCGCCCCTGCGGCTGAGCAGCTCTTTCAAGCGGGCTCGAGGCGGTCGCGGTCGCGCCCTTCTCAGAGTCTGGCGAGGCCCCTCGAAGGTCCCGAAAAGGCCCTATTTCCGTGGCTTTTCTTATTGACAGGAGATAGAGGTTGCCGTATCTTTCGCGGGCTGTCGGAGGTTTCAAAGCGCGCGCCCCGAGATTTCTCGGCCCGGCCAATGGCACTGAGTGTACTGCGCTGCTCCCGGCATCCCCGTCTTACCCGTGGATCCGAAGTAGCTCACAGAAAATCGGACCACCCCAGCAGAAAGTCAAGAAGGAGTCGTGATGGCTGGCAAGAGTGACATCGTCAATGGCGTCGTAGATAAAGTCGGTGAAGGTCTGACCCGTAAGCAGGTTACCGACGTGGTCGACGCTCTTTTCGAACAGGTTTCGGATGTACTCGTAAGCGGTGACAAAGTGCAGGTGGCCGGCTTCGGCTCCTTCCTGATCTCCGAGCGCCCCGAGCGCCAGGGCCGTAACCCGCAGACTGGCGAAGCGATCACCATCGCGGCCAGCAAGGGCGTTCGCTTCAAGGCCGGCAAGAAGCTCAAGGACGCGGTCAACGCCTGATTTTCCGCGAGGCGTCGTCCTTCGCCCCCCTTTGACGACTTTCTAGCCTCCTCTCGCCTCGAAAAAAACCCCGCCGCAAGGCGGGGTTTTTTGTGGACCGCTCATACTGACTCCAGGACCTTTCTCAGCGCACGTGGCGGTAGAGGGTGGCCAGCCGATGGGGGGAGACGCCCGCGGTGTACAGGCCCCAAATCAGCCAGTTGGTGGCCACCGTGCGCACCAGGCCGCCGCCGGTAAAGCGTCTGGCCGACGAGATCACCGGGCCCGGCAGAACCGCGATGCCGCCGATGCGGGCGAGCCGGCGCATCATGTCGACATCCTCAAGAATCGGCCATTCAGAAAAGCCGCCCACGGACTCGAATCCGCCGCGCGTCAAAAATTGAGCCTGGTCGCCCAGGGGGCAGCGGCTGAGGGTCGTGCGCCAGGCCACCAGGCGATTGCCGGGTCCTGAGAGTACGGCGTTTCCGCCCTCGTAGCGCACGTGGAATCCGCCGCCGACGGCGCCTTTCTCGAGGGCACGCCGGATCTGGGCCTCGAGGTCTGCGGGCAGCCGGGTGTCGGCGTGCAGGAAGAGAAAAACGTCGCCGCGGGCCTGCGCCGCGCCGCGGTTGAGCTGGCCGCCGCGTCCGGGCTGTCCCTGCACCACGTGAGCGCCGAGGTCGAGAGCGATCTCGAGGGTGCGGTCGACGCTGCCGCCGTCGCTCACCCACACGTCGTCGCTCCACTCAAGGGCGTTGCGGAGGCTGGCCGGCAGGGCCTGCTCTTCGTTGAGCGTGGGGATGACGATCGACAGGCGCATGGGGCCGAGGGCACGGAGAGCGGCGGTAGCTCCGTTCGGGCTCTCCTCGGTTAGCATAGCGCGCCCCGCCTGGGGCAGCGCGACGCCGAAGAACCCCTTCTCTCCGTCCGGAAAAGAGTATCGTGATCGATCCGACCTTCAGCCATCTCGATTCCGAAGGCGCCGCGCGCATGGTCGACGTGTCGACCAAAAAAGTCAGTCGCCGCGTCGCCTCGGCGTCCTGCTTTGTTCGTCTCGAGGCCCAGACCGTCGCTCGCCTGGGTTCGCTGCCCAAAGGCGACGCCGTGGCGGTCGCTCGCCTCGCGGGAATCCAGGCCGCCAAGCGCGTCGACGAGCAAATCCCCCTCGCCCACACCCTGCCCTTGGAGCACGTCGATGTCGAGCTGCATCCGCGCGAGGACGGCGTGGCGATCCAGAGCCGCGTGGTGGTGACGGCCAAGACGGGCGCCGAGCTCGAGGCCCTGGCCGCCTGCTCGACCGCCGCCCTGGCTCTCTACGACATGGTCAAGGCGGTGGAAAAAGAGGCCGTGATCACCGATCTCAGGCTGGAGCGCAAGAGCGGTGGACGCTCGGGCGATTACCTGAGGCGCGCCGGCGCCGAGGAGGAGTAATGCCGCCGATTTGGACCGGGCTCGATCGCCTGATTCGCGACTCCGGAAGCCTCGCCGGGCGGCGCTACGGCCTGCTGGCCCATGGCGCCTCGATCACCGAGGATCTGCGGCCCGCCCATCTGGCGCTCGCGGCCTCCAAAGCCGGCCCGCCGGCGGCGCTCTTCGGGCCCGAGCACGGCTATTACGGCGTCGAGCAGGACATGGTGGCGAGCGCCGATGAGAGAGATCCGATGCTCGGTGTGCCGACCCTCTCGCTCTACGGCGAGAGCGAAGAAACCCTGAAGCCGGATCCCGCCGCCTTTGAAGGGCTCGACGTTTTGGTGATCGACCTGCAGGACGTAGGCAGCCGCTATTACACCTATGCGGCGACCGCCCTGTGGGCCGCCGAGGTAGCGCTCGCTTCGGGCGTGGAGGCCTGGATCCTCGACCGCCCGAACCCGCTGGGGGGCAGCGCCGTGGAGGGCTGCTCGCGCGGCGAGGGCTTCGAGTCTTTCGTCGGCGCCTTCGATACGCCGGTGCGCCACGGCCTGACCCTCGGCGAGCTGGCGCGTCTCGAGGGCAAGCGGCGAGGCTGGCCGGAGGAGGGCCTGCGGGTGTGGACCCTCGGCGGCTGGCGGCGCACCATGCTGTGGCGCGACCTCGGCCGGCCCTGGCTCGCGCCGTCTCCCAACATGCCGACCCCGGAGATCGCGCTGATCTACCCGGGGGCCTGCCTGCTCGAGGCCACCACCCTCTCGGAGGGGCGCGGCACCACCCGCCCGTTTGCGCTCCTGGGCGCGCCGGGAATCGACGCCCGAAAGCTGTTCGAGATTCTGGAGGCCAGAAGGTTCGCGGGCCTCAGGTTCCTGCCGACCTATTTTCGGCCGCAGTTTCAGAAGCACGCCGGCGAGGTATGCGGCGGCGTCGAGGTGGTGATCACCCGGCCCAGGGAGGTGCGGGCCTTTCGCTGGGGAATCGAGCTGATCCGGCTGGTGCGCGAGCACTTCCCGGAGGCCTTCGCGTGGCGCGCCGAGCCCTACGAATTCGTGTCGGATCGCCCGGCCATCGACCTTCTCACCGGCGGCGACGCCTACCGCCTCGCCCTCGAGGAGGGCGATTCAGAGGCCCTCGACGCCTGGCTCTACACCTGGCGGTCGGACGAGGCAGCGTTTCGTCGCGAGCGCCAGTCGATCTTGCTCTACTCATGAAGCGCATCCACGCTTTGATCGTCGCCCACCCTCCCGAGTCGTTCGCCTCCCTCGCCGAGGCGCTCGGCTCCCGCGGGGAGCGCCTCGGATGGCTCGACTGGCGGCCGCAGGCGCCGCGCCCGCGTCTTGCTACCGAGGGCGACGGCCCCGGCGCAGAGCTGGAGGCCGCCGCGCGGCCGCCGTTCTTGCGCGCCGTGGCGGTGGGCTGCAACGGCCTGGTGGCCCTCAAGCCCGTCGGCGGGCCACCCGTTCTTCGCGACGTGCTTCGCGAGCACTTTCGGGGCTGCCTGGCTGTTTTGGTGCGGACGGGGGCAAGGGCCAGCAGCCTGGAAGCCGAGCTCGAGTCCGCGGGTTTCGAGAGCGCCAGGCTCGAGCCCTCGGGGGACAACCTGAGGTACCGCGTCGCCTCCACCAGGGCGGCCGGGCTTTGGGATCCAGCCCTTCTGGCCGATCGCCTGCGCAAGCCTCGCCCCTTCGGGTCCGGCGAGGCTTAACTCGGGAAGGGCAGGCTGCCCGTTCGCGCGCCTCGGCGCAGGGCGCCCTCCGCGCGGCGCGAGAGGCCGACCGCGGGGCGAGATTCGCCGAGAAGCTCGACGAGCGCTGATTCAGCCCGGGTTGAGGAGCTTCAGGAAAAAGAAGATGACCACTCCCGTCACCGACACGTAGAGCCAGATAGGAAGGGTCCAGCGAGCGATCTTCTTATGGCTCGCGAATTTCTTGTTCGCCGAGAAGAAGAGGGTCGAGAGAATCATCGGTAGCATCACGATCGACAGCAGGACGTGGCTGATCAGGATGAAGAAATAAACCGGCCTGATGAATCCTTGCCCGGTAAAGCGGGTGTCACCGTGGTAATGGTGGTAAAGCAGGTAGCTGACCAGAAAGAGCGCCGAGAAGGTGAGCGCCGAGAGCATCCAGCGCAGGTGCGCCTCTTTTCGTTTCTGGCGAATGGCCCTAAAACCCGCGACGAGGCAAACCGCCGCCAGGGTATTGAAGGTCGCGTTGAGGGCCGGCAGATGGGCGACCCAGCCGGCGGTGGCGACCGCGGTCGTCTTGAAATAGATCCACCAGACGAGAAATGCCGTCAGGCCTGCCGAGATCAGCAGGATCGCCGGCATGGGGTCGCGGCGGGCTTCGGCTTGGTAGGACGACATGGAGGGACTTTCAGGTCTGAGGGCTAGGCGTCGGGCGCGGGCGGCGGCGGGGGGTACCCGGCACCGCCGCTTGGCGACGGGATCAGTGCTTGTGGTCGCCGCCGCCCATGTACGATTCCTGGAACTCATCGATCAGCTCGTTGAGCTTCTTGACGTTGGACAGGTCGGTCGTCTGCTTCGCCTTCATGGAGAAGACGATCATGTGGTGCAGCAGGGTCAGCTCTTTCTGATACTTCGCCTGGGCGGCCTCGTCGCCGTCCTGGACCGGCTTGATGCGCTGGGCCAGGAAGTAGTAGGTCACGATCTCGGTCAGCTCGTCGGCGTGGCTGTCTTTGTTTTGCACCCAGCGGACCATCTGATTCCAGTTGGCGCCTGAGGCTTTGCTGCCGGCGACGATCTCGTTCATCGATTTCTCGATCGTCTGCACGTGCTCGCGCATGATGTCGAAGCGGCCCTTATCGCCGTAGATCCCGCACGGAATCTGGCAGTGTGCCAGCAGGCTCGGGGCAATCAGGGTAGATGCCAGCAGGGCGGCGGCCAGCAGGGCGAAGCGCGGACGAGGTTTCTTCGTGGCGGTCGTGCGATTCGTGGACATCAAGGGGGTCTCCGGGGTCTTGGATTCGGGAGGTGCCAGGGAGGATAAACGTTTCGCTGGCGAGGCTACCAGGACCGCCGAGGGAGAAGGTGTGTGGGAGGAAGGGGCGATCTCGCCGAGGCGAGATCGGGTTGGGAGTAGGCCGTAGCTGGTGAGACACAAAAGAAAAAGAAGGGGCGGACAGCTCCGCGCCGCCAACTACTTCGTCGCCTGGGTTCCAGCGGTTTCGGCTTCGCGTCACTGGGGGCCCGGAGGTTTCTCAAAATCCTTCGCTACAATCGCGGAGTGAACGAAAAAGCGCGCCCCGAGCAGGCCCCGGC
>JBCCLG010000025.1:0-17676 GCA_039027015.1 Acidobacteriota bacterium
GTCGAAGAGCGCATCGGCCAGATCGTCGGGCAGTCGCGACCTCCGGCCGTAGGCGCCGATCAGCTCCAGCTGCGGCCGACCCTCGGCGAGGGTGACCTCCTTTTGCCGCTCCAGGGAGCGGATCTGCAGCTCGAGGTCCGAGAGGTCCGGCCGATTGGCCACGGCCAGGGCCCACAGGCCCGCGATCTCAAAGTCCGCTGCCGGCTCGGGAGGCGCGGGGGAAGCCGCGCTCGCCGCAGTCTCGATCTCGGGCCCGCCAATCTCGAGCCCCTGATCGCGCTCTAGTCCGAGCAGGGAGCGCAGGCGGCTTTCGGCGACGCGCACCTCCCCCTCGGCCTCGGCGATGACCGGTCCAAGCTCGGCGATCGAAGCGCGGCCGCGCAGGCGCTCCAGCTCGGTGGCTTCGCCGATCTCGTAGCGCGCCTCGACCACCTCGAGCGCCTCGCGCCGGGACGCGCGCTGCGCCTCGAGGGTCTGCTTGGCTTCGCGCGCCAGCAGCACGTCGTAGAAGGCCTCGGCGGCGGCCAGGGCTAAATCGAGGCGCTGCTCGCGAATGCGCGTCTCAGCGATGCTGCTGGCGATCTCCGCGAGATCGACCGCGGCCTTGACCTTGCCGCCCGTATAGAGCGCCTGCTCGACCTCCACCGACAGGCCCCACAGCTCCTCTTCCCTGGGCTCGAAGTCGGGGAATTGGCCGATGATGTCGTCAAAGTCCGGGCTGTTGAGCAGCGAAGGGTTGCGCGATCGAGTCCAGGAAGACTTGAGGTCCACCTGCGGCCAGGCGTCGGCCGCCGCTTGGCGGATGCCCGCGGCCACCTCGCGGCGGCTCTCGAGGGCCGCCAAGAAGCCCGCGTTGCGGGCGAGCGCCCGCTCGATCACGCTCCGAAGATCCAGCGCCTCGGGGGCCGCTTCGCGGGTGCCCGCGGCCGGCGGCTGGGCGGCGGCAGGCGCGGCCAGCAGGCACCAGAAAGCGATCGGAATCGCGACCCAGCGCCAGCGCGGCGTCACGCTATATCCTCCTGAGAGGCGGCGATGCCGCGCCAAAAGAGACGCCACAGCTCGAGATAGAGGTCGCCGTCTAGAGCCGACTGGCCGCGCAGGCTTCCCAATTCGAGAATCCGGGCGCTGATCAGGCCGTCGATAAAGGTCTGCCACGAGAGAACCAGCACGGAAACCGGCACCGGCGCGATCTCGCCGCAGGCGACTCCGTTTTCAAAAAAGCTTCGCAGGCGCCGGCGATAGTCGAGCTCCTGGCGCTGCACCAGCTCGTCGATGCGCACGCGAATAGCGCCATTCGGCTGGTTGCGCAGGGCCTCCCGGCACAGAGCTAGGGTGTGAGGGTTGTCAACGGCGAAGGAGACGATCGACCGAAGATGACTCTCGAGCCGCTGGCGGAAGGAGCCCTCGCCGTCGAGGGCCGGGCGGGTCGCCTGGCTCCAGTCGCGGATGCTGGCCTCAAACACCGCTACAAAAAGCTCGTCCTTGGAGGCGTAGTAGTTGTAGAGGCTCGGTTTGCGGATGCCGAGACCCGCGGCGATTTCAGCCAGGGAGGTTCCGGCGTAGCCTCGCTCCGCGAAGAGGCGAGACGCCACCTCGACGAGCCGCAGGGCCGTGGGCCGAGACTCGCCGGGGTGCGGGGCGGAAGGGGGAGATGGAGAGGGCGGCGACGGCGGCATCTGAGGAGCCTCAAAGTTGGCGAGGCCTTCACGCGGCCTCTGAACCACTGGCGTACCGACTAACTAACGGTCGGTAGTTTAGAAAGATGCACCCATGGGGTCAAGACCCTGCGCGGGCCTCGATCGGCGAGAGAAGGGGACAAGAGGCGGCGTCAAGACGCGATGTCCTGAGCCTTTCACGACGGAATCGACTGGGAGGATCTCAGCCTATGCACTAAGCTTGTCAGCGGGGTGGCATCGGACGGCCACCCTACTCCCTCCCGGCGGTGCGAAACGCACCGCCGCTTTTTATGCCCTCAAAAGCCCGCTGCCGGCACGCCCGAGTCTGCCTGCGGGTCCTGCGGACATCCGGGTTCTCTCAGGATCGGGTAGGAACCCGAGGGGCGGTGGCTGACCGCCACGGAGTCGGCTTTTGCAACAAAAGGCGCAAAAGGCTCGATCGCTCAAAAAGCGATCAATGTGTGGCTCAAGAAGTAAAAACCGTTCGGTAGCGGCGAGGCCCTGGGAGCAAGGTCCTGGGCCGTTACCCACGGAAATCACCTTCAAGAGAGGCACCCTAACCGGACGGCGTGCGCTGTTGAGGGTGAGGCCAGCGGCGCCACTCGTCGGATCGGCCTGCCGGGGCCGGTATGATGGCGCCAGCGAAAAAAAAGCGCGCCCCGGCCCCCCCTGGTGGGCCGGGGCACGAGGGTGTCTACGACCCGTGCTCGGATCGTAGTCGGAACTGGAGCGCCGAAGCGCAATCGAGCAGATGACTTCTCGCTGGCACAGCCCTGCCGACGAAAGCCTGTAAAAATCTGCAATTCAGGGGAAAAGTCATGTCACTGTCCTAACCAAATGTGAAGGGGCTGACTGGATCTGGTGTCGTTACTTCGCCCCGCACCCGGTGTTGGATACAGGTGGGGTGGAAATTTCCAAAATTTTCTGAAATTTCTTTCCCGCGGTCCTCTTCCCTACGCCCTTCCGGGACGTTCGGGGCCTCCTAGAGCAGGCCCGGCGTTCTTTGAATCCAATTCCGATCCGGCGGGTAAGGCTGGAAGGAACCCCGGCATCCTCTGTCGCGGCCCCTCCCCGGTTCTCCAACCACCTCCCAGCGCGGTAAGACCTTGAAAGACCTTCTTTCCCCCAAGGAATTGGCCGAGGCCATCGGCGTGAGCCAGTCCTCCATCAAACGATGGACCGACGAGGGCTTGATTCGCGCAACGCGCACCGCGGGGGGCCATCGCAGGATCCCGATCGCCGAGGCGATCCGCTTCGTGCGCGAAACCGACGCCAACGTCATTCAGCCCCAGGCGCTGGGTCTCTCCGGTTCGACCCAGGCCGACCGCACGGTGGACGATCTCGAGTCGGCCGCCGCGGACCTGGAGCGCTACCTTCACGAGGGCGCCGTCGAGGCAGCCCGCGGTCTGGTGCTGTCGCTTTACCTCGCGGGCTTTGAAATCGCCGATATCGCCGACGGTCCGGTGCGCCAGACCTTTACGTCTTTAGGCCACCTCTATCACCACGAGACAGATGAAGGCATCTTCATCGAGCATCGGGCGACTCAAATCTGCCTCCAGGCGTTTCACGCCCTGCGCTCGGTGATCGCGGAGCCGTCGGACGGCCCGCTCGCGATCGGCGGCGCAGTGGCGGGCGATCCCTATCAGCTGCCCACCCAACTCGCCGCCACCGCCCTCGCTTCCGTGGGCTCTCGCACCATGAATTTGGGTCCGGACACGCCGATCTCTACTCTCGAGCGCGCCGCGCGCATGCACGACACGCGGCTCATTTGGCTCAGCGTGAGCGCCGTGGCGGAGCCAGACCAGCTGAAGGCGGACATCGAAAGCATGGTCGCCGGCCTCGACGGGGAAAATATCGGCATCGCCCTGGGCGGGCGAGAGGTCGCCCACATCGGCCTGCACCACCAGCCGGGTCTGTTTATCGGCCGCTCCATGGCCGAGCTGGTGGCCTACGCCCGCGGCCTCGAATCGATGCCGCGGGCCCTGCCGAGCTAGTCAGCTCGGCGGGCCCTAGCGACGCTTCGAGCGAGCAAAAGCCCGGGGCGACGTTTCCGCCGCCCCGGGCACCTCATCTTCCGCTGGCTCGGCGAGCAGGACAACTCACCTCGCTACGGTCCCAAATCTGCGGGCGCCGTCCGCCCGCCGTTC
Organism: Acidobacteriota bacterium; assembly: GCA_039027015.1. Lineage (GTDB taxonomy): Bacteria > Acidobacteriota > Thermoanaerobaculia > Multivoradales > J023 > JAUIJL01. The sequence continues at coordinate 3,824 of JBCCLG010000025.1, forward strand.
CGGATCAGCCTCGAAAGCCCCGGCCGCGATTTCCGCGGCGCGAGCGCCGAGGCCACTCCTCTTCGCTGATCACTCCGTTGTCGTCGGCGTCGAAGCGCGCGAAGAGCTCCTCGAGGCGGGCGATCTCGATCTCTCTTTCGCGCCGCGGCTCGGGGGCGCCCTCGGGCCTGAGGGTCGCCAGCTCGTCGCTGCGCAGCACCGCGTCGCCGTCGCCGTCGAGGCCGTTCAGGAAGGACTGCCATTCGCCGAGGGTCAGCTCGCGGTCGCCGTCGGCGTCCGCCTGGTTCAGAAGGCGGGTGGCGCCGGCCCGGCGGGCGCGCTGCCCTTTCCTGCGCCGCGGCCGCTCGTCGGCGCTCACCACGCCATCGCTATCGCGATCGAGCTTGGCGAAGTGGGCCTGCATCTCTGAGACCTGCACCGAACCGTCGCCGTCCGAGTCGAGGCCGCGCTTTCCACGCTGCCCGCGGCTTGAGCCCGTGGCGCCCATCTCCTCGCGGCTCAACACGCCGTCGCCGTCCGCGTCGAGCTCGGAGACGAAGGCGGACCACTCATCGAGCGTCACCTCTCCGCTCTTGTCGGCGTCGGCCGCGGCGAGCGGCCCGGCGCCCCCGCGCCTGCCGCGGCCAGGGAAATCCTCCGCGGTCCAGACGCCGTCACCGTTTCGATCGCCGCGCTCGAAGCGCTGGCTGCCGGCCTCGTACTCCTCTTGGGTGATCTGACCGTCCTGGTTGGCGTCGAGGCGCTCGCTGATTCGGCTCCACTGGCGGCTCTCTTCAGAAGACGCCTCTTCCTGCTGGGCGAGGGCGGGTAGCGCCACCAGACTCGCGCCGAGGCAGAGCGCCGGAATCCAAAAAGACTTCTTTGTATGCTTCTGGTGCATCATGGTGTGCTCCTTTTTTTAGTGAGGATCGCGCGGGCGCTCGTTCAATTCCGAGCCGTCGGAAGATCGATCGATTCGCCCGCCAGGCCAGGGGCCCCGCGATCTGCAACCATCTTAGGGAGGCTCCGGGTATGAGTCTTCATCGCCGGGCAAGAGCTTTGTAAGGCAGGTAAATTGAGCGATCGAGGCCGGCGCACCCCCGCGAGGCGCTTCTATACTGCGCCTCGATGATCGCTCCCCGCCCCGCCGCGACGCGCCTCGAGAAAATCCGCGCTCTGGCCCCCGCCGGCCTCCTGGCCCTTCTTCTGGGGGTGCTCGGATTCTTCCAGATCCACTGGCTCGAGCAGATGCGCGAAGCGGACCGAGCCCGCAGCCAAATCTCCCTGGACCGCGATCTGCGGCGCTTCGCCGCCGAGTTCAACGGCGAGCTGGCCCGGCTCTTCTTCAGGCTCCAGCCCAGCCGCCGAGCTCAGGCGCCCGCGGATAGGGAGTGGGCGCCGCTCGTGGAGCAGCGGCTCGCCGACTGGCGGGCGAACGCCGAGTTTCCGGACCTGGTCAGCCACGCCTACCTGGTGCATACGGTTTCCGGCGGCGCGCGGGCGCCGCGCGTCCGGCGGACCGTGGAGCGCCTGGCCCTCGGCCCGCAGGCCCCAGGCCGGGAGGAGAGCGCTGCGCCTCCCCCAAGCCTCGAGCCGCTGCTGCGCGCGCTGGCCGACGGCGGGAGGCGACCCCGCCTGCTGCGCGCCGAGATGCCGGCCCTGGTGGTCCCGCTCCTGGTGCCTCCGTCTTCTCGGAGAGACGGCGACGCCGCCCCTGAGCGGAGGACGCGGCGCGCCGAGCGAAACTCCGGGCAAGGCGACGGTAGCGCAGAGAGCGAAGCGCGACGCCGACCGCGGCGGGGCCTTGGCCAGTGGCCGCTTCTGGTTCTTCATCTCGACCGCGGGGTGCTGCTCGAGGAGCTGACGCCCGCTTTGGTGCGGCGGGCTTTCGGCCCGGCGCCCGACTTCCACCTGCGCCTCTCGGACGCCGCCGGGGAGATTCTCGCGACCTTCGGCCCCGACCTCGGCACCGGGAGGCGGCGCGGCGAACGGGGGCGGCCCCAGGGGGTCGACGGGACGGTCGAGGTTTTCGGGCCGCTGGCGGAGCGGGCCGGGCGCGGCCCCAGGCCGCGGCACTGGTCCGCCATCGAGCGGCTCCTCGACAGCGGCCAGTGGCGCCTGCAGGCGACCCATCCCGCCGGCTCTCTGGCCGCCGCGGTCGAGGCCTCGCACCGGCGAAATGTGGCGCTGGCGTTCGGCATTCTGGCGGTGCTCGCGGCGTCGACCCTGCTGCTGCTGCGCGGCGCAGCGCGCTCCCAGCGCCTGGCGCGCCAGCAGCTCGACTTCGTGGCGGGCATCACCCACGAACTCCTGACGCCGCTCGCGGCGCTCCGCTCGGCGGGTCAAAATCTGGCCGACGGCGTGGTGGATAAGCCCGAACGAATCGGCCGCTACGGCCGGATGATCGACCGCGAGGCCGCGCGCCTCACCGCCCTCGTGGAGCAGGTTTTAGCCTATTCCCGCATGCGCTCGGGGCCGCCCGCCCTGAGGCTCGCGGCCGTCGAGATCGAGGGCGAGATCGAGGCAGTGCTAGGCCAGCTCGCCGCCACCGTGGAAACCTCCAAGATCGACATCGAGACCGATCTCGAGGCGGGCCTGCCCGCGGCCCTGGCCGACAGCGGAACCCTGCGCCGGGCGCTGCTGAACCTGATCCACAACGCGGCCAAATACGGCCAGCCGGAGAGCGGCCCGGGGTGGATCGGCGTCTCCGCCCGACGCCGCGCGGGGCGCCGCGTGGAGGTGACCGTGCGCGACCGCGGTCCGGGCATCGACCCGCGCGATCGACCCCGCGTTTTCGAGCCTTTCTTCCGGGGCCAGCGCCTGGCCGCCAGCCCCATCCCGGGCAGCGGTCTCGGCCTGGCGCTGGTGCGTCACTGGATCGAAGCCCAGGGCGGCTCGGTCGGCGTCGAGACCTCGCCGGCGGGTTCCGCCTTCACCATCACCCTGCGGGCCGCGGATTGGGCGCGCCCGACGAGCGAGCAGGAGGACGCCCCGTGACGCGGAAGATATTGATCGTCGAAGACGAGCCCGCCCTGGCCATGACCCTCGAGGACCGGCTGCGCAGCGAGGGCTTTGCGGTCACCGCCTGCGAGGACGGCGAGGAGGGCTACAGGCAGGCGCTCGAGGGCTCCTTCGATCTGCTGATCCTCGACCTCAACCTGCCCGGCAAAAACGGCCTCGACATCTGCCGCGATCTGCGCCAGCGCTCGGTGGCCACGCCGATCCTGATGCTCACCGCGCGCGCCGATCTGGTGGATAAGGTGCTGGGGCTCAAGCTCGGCGCCGACGACTACCTCACCAAACCCTTCGAGCACATGGAGCTGACCGCGCGGGTGGAGGCCCTGCTGCGCCGAGCTCCCGGGCTGGGATCCGCCAAGGCGCGCACCGCCGTATTCGGCGATGTGCAGGTGGACTTCGAGGCGGCCGAGGTACGCAAAGCCGGGCGCGGCGTGGAGCTTTCGGCCCTCGAGCTGCGGCTGCTCGAATATCTGCTGGAGAATCGCGGTCGCGTGCTTTCCCGGGAGCGCCTGCTCGACGACGTGTGGGGCTACGACGCCATGCCGGTCACCCGAACGGTGGACGTGCACGTGGCGTCGCTGCGGCAGAAGATAGAGGAGGTGCCCTCAAAGCCCCGCTTTCTGGTGACGGTGCACGGCCGAGGCTATAAATTCCTAGCCTGAGGACCGAGCGCAGACTCCGCTCCTCAGGCCGCCGCGCCGCGGCCGCGAGACTCCGAGAACCCCGCCTATGACGACGACGCGCCGATTTCAAACCGACGAGGATGAATACTCGGTCATTCGGCTGCAGCCGAGCTGGGCGCTGCTCTCGATCGCGATTTTCCTCTTCAGCCTGCCTCTGAGATTTTGGGCCCGCTGGGCTCCCTGGCACCCGCGCCACTACTACCTGGAGCCCGACCTGCTGGTGACCACGACCGTCGGCGTGTCGGTGGCGGGCATGCTCGTGGCCTGGCTCGGCCTGTACTCGGGAGGCCAGAGACAGCTCGCCCGCTGGGGGCTGCTGCTCAACGGAACCGTCGCCGTTCTGATGATTCTTCTGGCGTCGGCCGCGCTGATTTATTTCCGGCTGCTGCGCTGAGCCCTAAATAAAGGCGCCCTCGCTCGCTCATGAGATTCGGGCCGGCGCCTCAGGCCTCGGACCAGCCCATCACCGAAACGATCTCGCAGCTGCCCTCGGGCAGCGGCACGGTCTCGCCGATCTTGCGGCCGAGGATTTTCTTGGCCAGGTCGGACTCGTTGGAGAGGATCCTGCGCTCGGGGTCGCTCTCCCAGGGGCCGAGGATGGAGTACGCGCACTCGGAGCCGTCCTTCGCGGAGCGGAAGGTGACGGTGGCGCCGATCGCGGCCTCGTCGCCGCGGATCGCGGACGGGTCGATCAGGCGCACCCGCCGCAGGTCCTCGTCGAGCTTGCCGGCGCGCACGGAGAGGTATTCGTGCCGCCTGCGGGCCGCGTGGTACTCGAAGTTTTCTCGCAGGTCGCCCAGCTCGCGGGCCGACTCGATGGCCTTGCGATTTTCGGGAATCTCTTCCTCGGCCAGCTGCTTGAGCTCGGCGCGCTTGGCGTTGATCGACCCTTCGAGGGCGTAGAGCGCCTCTTCTTTCTCCTCGTGCAGCTTGGGAAAGCGCAGCTGGATCGCCGTGATCAGCGGCTCGCGCTGGTAGTCCTCAAGACCCGGGGTCTTCTTCACCGCTTCGATGGCCGAGACCGCCTGGTCGGCGTCCAGATGGTCGAGCAGGCGCGGCAGGGTGCCGCCGCTCTCGGTCATCGGCACCAGCCGAGCCGCCCGGTATGGGGCGAAGTCGCCGTGGGTGAGGGCGAAGAAGAGCTGCTGCATGAGCCGTCCGGGGTTGCGCGACAGCCACTCGGGACGGTCCGCCGCCCGCTCGATCAGCCAGGTGAAGGCGCCCGGAGCCTTGTGCGGCTGGCTGACCAGCTGATCGAAAAAGGCCTCGAAGAGCTCGGGCTCAACGCCGTTGAGCGCCTCCGAGAGCGAGTCCAGGGCCCGCGCATCGGACTCCTGCCACAGCACCTGGGCGTAGACCTGGGGCCAGTCGGCCCGCAGCTTGCGCACCAGGGCGTAGGCCGACTCGCGCATCGGGCGATCCTGGATATTGCCGAGCACGGGGCGCAGGTCCTCGTGCTTTTGAACCAGCGCCTCGGGTCGCCAGGGCGCGTTGCTCGGCGGCGTGATGCCGCTCTTCTCGAGGTAGTAGTAGATCTCGCAGGCCAGGCCGGGATCCTTGGCGGCGACGTCTTTACCGCGCTGCCATAGGGTGGTCGACATCCTCTTCTTGAGGGTCTCGTCCCGCTCGGCGTCGCGGCGCAGGAAGGTCAGCTGATCGCGAACCGACGCTCTCAGGAAAGCCTGCCACACGGCGCCCTGGGCGTCGTCGGTGCTCGCCGCCCACATGTAGGCGCGCTTATTCTTGGGGTCTACCAGGACCTGCGGATTCTTGCGCGCCTGATTCCAGTAGCTGTTCCACTTCTTGGGCGAGACGATGCCCTGGAGGGTCTTTTTGATCTCGGCGCCGCTCATCGAGCGGCCTTCGCCCTCGAGCACCAGGCGCAGCAGCTCGCTCGGGTCTTCATCGCGCAGCTTCTCGAGCGCCTTGGGATCCTCGAGCTTGCGGCGAAGAATATGGTTCGCCGGCAGGGGCCTGAGCAGCTTGGCGGCGCCGCCGAAGCCCACCCGCAGCTCGAGGCCGCCCTCGAAATCGACCTTGAAGCTCTCGAGAGCCATATTGACCTCGGAAATCCGGCCGGCGCCCTTCTCCTTCATGGCGACGATGGCGCCGACGTCGAAGGCCATCAGATTCTCCAGGCGATCGGCCTTCTGCCAGGTCTTGGGAATATCTTCCTTGGCCTTGTCGAGCCCGACCTTCTCGAAGAGTGCCTCAAAGTGGCTCTTGTCGCCGTACATCTCGCGCAGGGTGTCGACGATCAGCTCATGCAGATCGGAGTTGGAGTAGATCTGCCGGCCAACCCGGCGCAGGAACTCGATGCGAATCGGCCAGAGCTGCTTGGACGACAGCTCGTCGTCGAGCATTTGGAGGAGCATATGAGCCGTCTCGGCGGTGTCGGCTTTGGTGACCCCCTGGGCGACGGCGGTGAAAAAGTCGAGCTCGGCCGGCGTCTTCTCCACGCGCTCGATCCAGATTTCCTCGACGGCGTCGAGATCTCCGGCTTTCAGCTTTTTCTGGATATCGGCGGGAATCTTGGCGGAAGCGGCGTTAGAGCTCATATCGGGATACCGGACAAGGACGTGAGGAAGCGGCGCGGCGCGGCGGCTCCGAATCGAACGGAATATCGAGGGCCTTCGGGGCGGGAACCGGCTGCGTCGGCCAGGCCGGGCCGGATGCCGAGCCCCGGTGTGGTGCGGCGGAAAATATAGAGTACAGGAAATGGCGACGCCCTCCCAGGAGCCCTCCGAGGATCTTGCCGCCCGGCTGAGGCGAGCGCCGAGCCGCGAGCTGCTGCCCCTGCTCGAGTCCCACGGCCGCGAGCTGACCCTGCGCGAAGTTCGCCAAACGCTGCTCAACCCCTTCGTCGACGGCCGGGCGATCGAAGCCCTGGCCATCAATCGCCGGCTGACCACGATCTACGAGGTGCGCGCCGCGCTGGCTCGCCATCACCGCACCCCCGAGACGGTGTCGATGCGCTTTATCGCCGGCCTGTTCTGGCGCGATCTCTCGGAGATCACCCTCGACGGTCGGCTCCGCGCGGCGGTGCGGCGGGCCGCGGCGCGCTACCTGGTGCAGCGGCTTCCCCGGCTGACCCAGGGCGAGAAGATCACCCTGGCCAGGCGCTCGGCCGGCGACATCGCGGCGGCTCTGCTGCTGCTCGAGGATCGCGAGAGGCTGACCGCCGCCGCCCTCGACAACCCGAGGCTCGACGAAAAATCCCTGATCGGCGCGATCCGCAGCCCGCGCGCCTCACCGCGCATGCTCGATACCGTAGCGCGGCACGAGCGCTGGCGCTTCCGCTACGAGATCCGCGCCGCCCTATGCCTGAGCGCGCGCACTCCCTACCGCGTGGTGCTGCGCCACCTCGAGTCCCTCGCCGAGGACGATCTGGCCGCGGTGGCGGCCAGCCCGGAGCACTCCCAGCTGATCCGCGGCCTGGCGGAGGACACGCTCGAGACGGTGCACGCCGCGCCGCGCACCGTGATCGGGTTAGAATCGGGCGAACAACGATCGAGCCCGCGCAGGGCCGACGCGCCGGAGTACCCCGGCTCGATCGCAGATCGATTCGATCTCGATCGAGGCGACGATCCGGGCACCGGCCATTCCACTCCCTCCGAGCTGCATGAGAAAGACGAAAAGGCGTACCAGCTCTGACGACGCCGCGGCGGCCGTAGCCGACCCCGCGTCCGACGCCGAGAGCTTCGGCCCGTGGCTGCGTCGGCAGCGGGAGGGGCGCGGCATCGATCTGCGCGAGATCGCCGACGAGAGCAAGATCAGCCTGCGATATCTCGAGGCGCTCGAAAGCAACCGCTTCGAGGCCCTGCCCGCGCCGGTCTTCACCAAGGGTTTTCTGCGTCAATACGCGAGCTACGTGGGCCTCGACGCCGAGGAGGTGCTGAACTACTACCTCGCCGCCGAGACCGCCATCGAGGAGAAGTCGCGGGAGGATCTGCCCGAAGAGCTGCGCATCGACTCCCAGCAGGGCCGATCTCCCAAGATGTGGAGGCTGATCGCCGGCCTGATCGTGCTGGCTCTCCTGCTGGCGGCCGGCTATTGGTGGCTAAACGCCGACCGGGCGAGCGGCGCCCAGGGCCCCGCCCAGAACCCGGGCTCGCCCGCGGACCCTGGCGCCACGAGATCCCCCGCCTCGGGCCCCGCGGCGCCCGGCTCCGAAGCCGCCGATCCCGGGACGGCCGATGCCGAATTCGCCAGATCCGGAGCAGCCGCCAGCCCGGCGGAGCCCGCCCCGGACGCCTCCGATTCCGCGCCTTTCTCCGGAGGCTCGGCCGCGGCGGCGGCAGGCGACGGCCCGGCCGCGGCGGCCCGCGCGCCGGTGCACGTGGTCGTCGACTTCACCGGCGACTGCTGGGTAGAGGCGACGATCGACGGCGAGGCGAGGATCGCGGAGATGCGCGTTCAGGGCGAGTCGCTGGTGCTCGAAGGCACCTCGAGCGTCGACCTCAAGGTAGGAAATATCGACGTCGTGCGTCTCGAGGTCAACGGCCGGCCTTGGCCGGCGAGCAGCGGCGGAGGCTCCACCGTGCGTCAGCTGCGCTTCGACCTCGAGACCCTCGCGGCGGCCGAGGCGGCGCCGCAGGGTGGCGGATAGCCGCGCGGCGGCGATACCGAAAGGCTTCAGGAGGAGAAGGGATTGAGTCAGCAAGCCAACCTGCTGGAGCAGATTCTCTCCGGCGCTAACCGCAACCTCCAGGTGCTGGCGGCCCAGGGCCTGGTGCCCCTGGCGCCCGAAGAGCTGCTGCCGATTCAGATCGCCCTGACCGGCAGCCCCGACGCCGAGATCGCCACCAAGGCCAGCGAGGCGCTCAGCAACCTGGCGCCGTCGATGGCGGTGGACTTCGTGCGCGAGCAGGCCGGCGAGCGCGAGCTGCACTACCTCGGTCTCCACGTGGTTTCCTCAGAGGTGCGGGAAGCGGTGCTCCGCCGCCCTGACGTGCCGCGCCAAACCCTCGCCGAGATGGCCCCGAGCCTGTCGCCGGATCATCAGGAGATCCTGATCCTGCGCCAGGACGCGATCCTGGAGCTGCCCGCGATTCTGGTGTCGCTCGAGAGCAACCCGCAGCTGTCGAGCTACGCCAAGCGGCGCATTTGGGAGTATCGCGAGCACCTTCTGCCCAAGGATAAGGTGCCGCACAAAAGCGCCGAGGAGGTCGAGGCGGAGGTCGACGCCATCACCGACGAGGAGATGGAGGAGGCGCTCGCCGAGGCCAAGAGCCGAGCCGCCGAGGCGGGGGAGGCCGAAGGCGAGACGATCGACGAGACCAAGATCACCCCCGCCCAGGTGCGCCTGCTGCCGGTGCCCATGCGCATGAAGATAGCGCGCAACGCCGATCGTCAAATGCGGGCTTTGCTCGTCCGCGACGCGAACTCGTTGGTGGCGGTGACCACGATCACCGCCAACTCGGTTCCCGATTCGGAGATCGAGTCAATCGCCAACAATCGATCGGTGTGCGAGGAAGTGCTGGCGGAAATCCCCAAGCGTCGGGAGTGGATTCGCAAATATTCGATCGCCCGCGCGCTGGTGAAAAACCCCAAGAACAACCTCACCACCTCCCTCAAGCTACTGCCCAGAATGTCGGTGCGCGATTTGCGCGACCTCGCCAAAGACAAAAACGTGGCCGACGGCGTCCGCCAGATGGCGCTGCGTCTCTATCAGGCGAAAAGATGACGCGCGGATGACGCGCAACCGGAGATCGGCTAGTCTCTAGGACCTTCGACGCCCCCCGAGCGTCGAACCGAGAGACCGAGACTGACGATGGACTCCTCCCTACAGCAAGACTTCTACTCCGTGCTCGGAGTCTCGCGAGACGCCTCGCCCCAGGACATCAAATCGAGATTTCGCGCGCTGGCTCGCAAGCGCCACCCCGACCGGTTCCAGGGGGCCGAGAAAGAGACGGCGGAAACCGAGTTCCAGGCCATCACCGAGGCCTTCAACGTGCTGACCGATCCGGTACGTCGCAGGCAAGTAGATATTTTCCTGTCCCAATCCCGGAAGAATCGCCATGATCCGGGAGACGTCGTCAGGGTATACTTGAATCGCGGCATTCGAGCCTATAAACAGGGGAACTTCCTCGAAGCCGCGAATTATTTTGATCGAGCCACCCAAACCGAACCGGCCAACGCCCAGGCTTGGCACCACCTTGCGCTCACCAGCATGAAGGAAACGCGCTGGCTTCCCAAGGCCCAGGAGGCCATAGGGCGCGCCGTGGATCTGCGCTCGGATCACGCGCCGTACCTGAAGCTAGCGGGTCGCATTTATGCCATGAGCGGCATGGTTCCGCGGGCTAAGCAGTACTACAATCAGGCTCTCAAACACTCTCCGAACGACGCCTCGATCCGCAAGGCTCTTGAGGAACTCTCGGGCGGCGCGCCGCCTTCCGCCTCTCCGCAGGACGCGGAAGCCGGCGATAAGCAAAAGTCCGGGCTGTTCAGGAAGAGGTGGTGATGGTCCGAATCGAATCCTACGGGTCGACCGACGTCGGCCTCCTCCGCACCCACAACGAAGACTACTTCGACATCAGCGAAGAAGAGAACGTCTACGTGGTGGCGGACGGCATGGGCGGACACAACCACGGCGAGGTCGCTTCCCAAATCGCGGTCGAAACGATCCTCAGCTTCCTCTCCGAGACCACCGATCAAGACGGCACGCTGCCGATCGGCTACGACTCCCAGCTGAAGCAGCACAGCAATCGGCTCAAGCGCTCGATCCACATCGCGCACGACGAGGTGCTGAACGCCATCCGGCGCGACGGCTCCCTGCTCGGCATGGGAACCACGGTGGTCGGCGCGATCCATGATTCGGACATCCTCGCCCTGGCCCACGTCGGAGATAGCCGCGGCTACCGGCTGCGCGACGGCCATCTGGAGCTTCTCACCCAGGACCACACCTGGGTCAACGAGCAGGTGGTGGCGGGGTACCTCTCCGAGGAGCAGGCCAAGTCGCACCCCTTGAAGAACGTGGTCACCCGCGCCCTGGGGGGCGATAGCGACGTCGTGGTCGACGTGCTCGAAACCCGGGTCCGCCCCGGGGATCTCTTTCTCCTGTGCTCCGACGGCCTGACCACCATGCTGAACGATCAGGAAATCCACCAGCGGCTGACGGTGGACTCGTCTCTCGAGGAGACGTGCCGCCGCCTGATCCACGACGCCAACGCTCGCGGAGGCTTCGACAACGTGACGGTGGTGATCCTCAAGGTGACCGCCAACCGCGCCGAGGACGAGCCGACCGCGCCGCTACCTCCCTCGAGCGAAGGGATCGACGAGGAGTCGACCCAGGCGCTGGATCTCTAGCTTCCCTGGATCTCTAGCTTCCCTGGATCCCTAGCTCCCGAAGCGGTAGCCGCCGCGGGCCCTGACCTCAAAGCCCTCGCGCACGGTCTCGATCTCGACCTCCCGATAGCCGACCTCGCCGCGCGGGTGCTCGGCCTGGTAGCTCAGCAGGTAGTAGCCGCTGGCCTCGTCGGCCGCCGCGCGGATCGGCGTCATGAAGTTGACGAAGTTGAAGAGGTAGCGGCCCCCGGAGTCGTCGGCCAGAACGCTGAGAAAGTCCGCCTGGGCGTGATCGCCGGTGCCCGGCACCAGGTCGATGGCGTAGACCGCCACGTTGTTGTCGTTGAGGCTCTCCTGAAGGCCCGGATAGAAGCGCCCGTCCGGACGTGAGGTCAGGCTGCGCAGGCCGAAGCCGGCGATTCGCTCGATCTCGCCGAAGCCCAGGGAGAAGAGCATCAGGTTCTTGCGCCCCACGATGTCGCGGGTCGCCTCGGCCACCAGGCTCAGGCCGTCATACATGCTCTCGCTCTCGTCGCGCAGGCTCTTGCCCTCGGGCAGGTGAGAGAGCAGCGAAGGGACCGACAGCGGGTTCTCCGAATCGTCGCCGCGGCGCGACGGCCAGCTGTTCTGCGGATCCTTTCCTCGGCTCATGCGATCGAGCGCCGCGGTCAGCTGCTCGCGGTCCTGGGTGAAGTCGGAGAAGACCTTGAGCTTGACGTCATATCCGACGATCGCCACCCAGTCTCCGCCCAGCATTTCTTCCTCCACCCAGCGCTTGGCTTGGCGCACCGCGTCGCGCTGACGGCGAAAGATGCGCCGGCCCGGATCGTCGAGCCTGCGGGCATCCTGAAAGTAGAAGATGAAGTGGCGATCGGCCAGAACCTCGCCCGCCGCGGGCTGGAGCAGCTCGCCGTTTTGGCGCGCCTGCTCTACCGCGAATCGATTGCTGTAGAAGCTGGCGCCGGTCACCGGACGACGCTCGCCGCCCTCGATCACCGCGAAGTCCTCGGGGCCCAGATCCACCACGACCTTGCCTTCCCGGTCGGTCACCAGCACGTCGAGCAGCACCTCCGAGATTTCCACCAGGTCGTCAAACGAGCCCCGCGGCGTCTCGAGATCCGGTTCTTGCGCGCCGGGCTCCTGGGCGGCCGACGGCAGGGTCAGGGCGAGGGCGAGCAGCGCACCTCCTAGAAATCGGCGGATCGTGATTCTCATACAGGCCTCCTCGGTCTGGGTCGGTAGGTCGGGGCGCCCTCGGGGCGGTTCCCTGCATCGCCTTCGAGCTGCAGGCGCCGTGCCACCTCGATCGGCCGCGGCGAACGTCCTGGCTCACGATACCCTGTCCCCCAGAGAGGACGGGGCCGCCCCTCGAAGAGGCCTCGGAAGCCGCGGGCGCGGCGGCGAATCCGGCCGCTTTTCGGGTGTTGACCGCCACCAGCGCCGCATGTATCCTCTCGCCTCTCGCGCAGCAACCTGCGCGGGAAGAGAATTCGGGGCGTAGCTCAGCCTGGCAGAGCGCACGGTTCGGGTCCGTGAGGTCGGAGGTTCAAATCCTCTCGCCCCGACCAACTCACCCTCCTCCCCATCGGGCGGCTCGACCGCCGGGTGCCGCGAGCACGATGCGCCGTCGGCCCGAAAGGCCGCCGGCCAAGCCGCGCGTTCTGCCGCCCCGGAGCGGTTGCGACGCCCCCCGTCTTCCCCTATCCTGTCGCCTGTTTCTCACAGGACGAACCCATCGCTTTCTCAAGCGTTCGACACCGCCCGAGCGCGCGAGAAGCGAGGAACGCATTTTGCTTCGCACCTTGAGGCACGTGCATTCCACCGAGCGGCGCGCCGTCAAGGCCCGGCGCTGCCGCGACGTCCCCCCTCACGATCCCATCAGATCGCCAGACGCGCTGAGATTTCCCAGGAAGTCGCCGGCGGTTCGCGATCCAGACCCGACAGGAGGCGCAGATGAACGCCAGCGAGGCTCCAAAGGATTGGTTCGGACATCCCCGGGGGCTCTCCACCCTCTTCTTCACGGAGGTTTGGGAGCGCTTTAGCTATTACGGGATGCGGCCGCTGCTCATCCTTTACATCACCGCCGTCGCGGCGGAAGGCGGCCTCGGCATGGACGAGCAGACCGGTGGCGCGATCGTCGGGCTCTACGCCTTCGGCGTCTACGCCCTGGCGCTGCCTGGAGGCTGGATCGCCGACCGCCTGATAGGCAAGAAGAAGGCGGTCCTTTGGGGCGGCATCATCATCGCCCTGGGCCACTTCAGCCTCGCCATCCCGGCCCTCTGGGCCTTCTACACCGGCCTTCTCCTGGTGGTGATCGGCACGGGTCTGCTCAAACCCAACGTCAGCGTGGTGGTCGGCGATCTTTACGAGGGCGACACCGGCGCGCGGCGTGACGCCGGCTTCTCGATCTTCTATACCGGCATCAATATCGGCGCGTTCCTCGGACCCTTGGTGTGCGGCTATCTCTTCGAGATCGATCCGCACCTGGGCTTTGGCGCCGCCGGCGTCGGCATGGTGATCGGCGTCATCCAGTACATCCTCGGGCAAAAGCATCTCGACGGGGCGGGAGACCTGCGGGAAGAGGCGGCGACGCCCGAATTGCTCGCCGACGCCCGCAAGAAGCTCTTCCTCGGCCTTGGCGTCGTCGCGTTTCTCACCCTCGCACTGGTGGGCGCCAACGCGGCCGGCCTGCCGATCACCCTAGTGCGCTTCGCCCAGTCCACCGGCCTGATCGTCACCGTCCTGGCGCTTGTCTACTTCGCGTCGGTCATCGCCTTCGCCTGTAACGACCAGATCGAGCGGCGCCGGATCGGCCTGTGCGCGGTGCTCTTCGTGGGTGCGGCCATGTTCTGGTCCGGCTTCGAGCAGGCCTCGACCTCGCTCAAC